>JAHKKJ010000395.1 GCA_020027655.1 Deltaproteobacteria bacterium
CGTATTCTTCGGTCTGGTCGCGGCATACGGGATTTATAATTTCCTTCGTCAACAGCGGCAGGCGGCCGAGGCCCTGAGGCAACAGACTCAAAACGTTGTGGTGGCTGCCCAGGAACTCCCGGCGGGTACGGCCATCAACGACGACATGATCAAAAAGGGCATGGTCAAGGCCGTTCAGTGGCCGAAAGCGTCTGTGCCGACTGGCTCTTTCTCTTCACCGGAGCAGGTCGTGGGTAAGACCAATCGGACAAAGATAATGGCTAATGAACCTATCCTGGAATCGCGTCTAAGTGGAGAAGGGGCGGGTTTAACCACTCGGCTGGAGGCAGGCAAACGGGCTATGGCCCTTAGAGTCGATGAGATCATCGGAGTCAGCGGCTTTATCGTCCCGGATGATCGTGTTGACGTGATTGTGACTACCACACCGCCGGGTAATAAAAACCAGGACGACAAGGTTTCGAAGATCGTGCTGCAGAATAAGCGAGTCCTCTCTGTAGCACAAAGCGTGGAGCAGAAAGACGGCAAGCCACAGGTAGCCCGGTCGATAACGGTTGAGGTGACGCCTGAAGAGTCGGAGAAGCTTTCTCTTGCGACCCAAGAAGGGCAGATCGTCTTGGCGTTACGGAGCACAGGGGATGACACGGATGCAAAAACAGCCGGAAGCAACAAACGGGATCTGCTTGCTGTTGCGGCGCCGGCTCGCAAAGGCGGGAGCCGACCGATAGCCGCCCAGGCTCCTGACAAATACCGGGTGGAAGTGCTTCACGGCAGTGACAGAAAAGTGGTGGAATTCTAAGTGGGAAGGGGAGCATTCATGAAACAGCGCAGAGTTATGTGGATAAAGGTGAGTGGTTTCATAGCCACGACAGTTTTGTTTTCATTCTTCTGGTTGCCTCTAGCAGCGCCTCAGCAGGTTACACCAACGATCTCTGTAACGGTCAACAAGTCTATGGTGTTTCGGCTCGCCGAGCGGGCCAAACGAGTCTCCGTATCGCAGCCCGACGTTGCCGACGTGGTGGTCGTTGCTCCGAGTCAACTTCTCATCAATGGCAAAGCCGTGGGTACAACGTCGCTGATTGTCTTCACAGAAAAGGGAGACGTCTCCAATTACGATCTGATAGTTCTTCCGGATGTTGCGGCGCTGAGGGGAGAGTTTCGTTTACTGCTCCCCAATGAAAAGGTGGAAGTTGCAACGTCAGGACCCTCCCTTGTATTAAGGGGCGAAGTCTCTAACGAAGTGGTTTACGACAAGGTCCTAGAGATGGCGATGACCTATCTCCCACCCAAACCCCCCGCCGCCGTGGCACCGAGCACGCACACCACCGTGAGCGTGGGAGGAATTCGAAATCGTCCGAATATCACCGGGTTTGGAATTGCCGGCGGAGGGCAGATTGCATTTGACGAAGAAGCTTCTATGCACGATGCGAACAGATGGGGTGATAAACGAAAGATTGATGGGATTATTGATCTTCTAACGATAAAGGAAGTCCGGCAAGTCGAGTTGGACGTGATCGTCGCTGAGGTGTCGATGCTGAAGTTTCGGGAAATTGGTTTTGATTGGGTTCAGCGCGCGGGCAACGTCGATGCTGCCACATTTCTGGGGGATCAGTCTGGATTCCCGAGTAACCTTCTGCCTCCCGGTTCAACAATCAGCCCTGGTCCGGGAATTATTCCCTTTGGTGCTGGCGCGTCGGGAATTCTCAGATATGTTAACGGCTCCTACTCTTTAACATCATTGTTCCGTCTACTTCAGAATAAGGATGTCGCCGAGATACTCGCCCAGCCTAGGCTCGTTATGAAAAATGGCCGATCGGGCGGTTTTTTGGCTGGTGGAGAGTTTCCAGTAGTCCAAACTCTATCGGATTCGTTCTCGGTCGAGTTCAAGCCCTTTGGTGTGCGTCTAGATTTCGTTCCCACCATCACATGGTCGGATAGAATAGATTTAAGAGTCTTCCCTGAGGTGAGTGAAATTGATCCGGCCGTCACGGTTCAGGGGGTTCCTGGACTTAAGGTGAGGCGAACCGTAAACCGCGTGGAAATGGGAGAAGGCGAGAGCCTGGTGATCGCTGGTTTGCTCGACCGAAGAATTCTCAAAGACTTGACCAAGTTCCCGCTCTTGGGTGACATACCTATCTTAGGTGCGATTTTCAGGAGCACGCGCTTTAGAAACTCGGAGACCGAGTTGGTATTTGTCATTACGCCGCGGATTGTCAAAACGATGAAACCAGGTGAAAAGCCACAGCTTCCTTCGCTGGAAAAGTATGACGACCCAGATATTCGCCAGATTCCGCTTCCGGGAGGATCAGACCAGAAGTCTGCAAATCGGCCGGCTGCTCCGGGAGCGACGATCCCTTGAGGAGTCTGTGGCATCAGTGTTTTGACCAGCGTACTGCGATCAACGACGTTGCGGATGTGAAACAAGCATCATGAAACTGCCCATTTATCTGATCGGTGAAGACAGCCTGGCGCTAGCCTCGTTGAGACAACAACTAGAGAAAGAGCCAGCTTTTTTCATCGAACCCCGGGTGCATAACTACGCGGATGCTTTTGATCATTTGCGCAGCAAGAGCGGGCCGATTGTTGCTGTGATCGATCTAAATCGCGATGAGGAACGAGCGTTAGCTGTCGCGGCAGAGATCAAATTCAAACTGTCCAACGTCCATTTGGTAATGACCTCCCCCGATCACGACCCCCAGACTCTACTGCGGGCGATGAGATCGGGGGCTGAAGAGTATTTGACCCAGCCTTTCAATTGGCAAGAGGTCTTGAAGTCTTTCGATCATATTCGAAAGAAGATAGACGTTCATTCCTCGTCCGGTCGAGGTGGCGAACGGGGCAAAATAATTGCGGTCTCATCAAACAAAGGGGGGGTGGGCTCAACCACCCTTGCTACGAATCTTGCTTCGAATTTAGCAGGTCGCAACAAGTCAGTCTGCCTGGTCGACCTGGTCTTGCAATTTGGCTCGGTGACCAGCTTCCTAAACATTGAAGCGTCGTACACCATCCTAGACCTGGCGAAAAACGTCAAACGGATTGATCCGTTACTACTCGACGGCTCCCTCGTGAAACATAGCTCTGGCGTCAGAGTTCTTGCGGAGCCGTTCTACGCCGAAGATGCCCGACGAATTACTCCGTCTGACATCGACGAGATTCTCGATGTTTTGGCTCAGTCTTTTGATTTTGTTGTCGTCGATACGGCGAAAGAGTTCGATGAGATGCTGGCACTGGTTTTGGACAAAGCAAGCCTCGTTCTTTTCGTTACGGAAATGGATGTGCCGTCGTTAAAGAGCGCCCACAGAGCGTTCGAGCTTTTGGAACGAATGGGAATCTACGACAAAAAGATCCGGCTCATTTTGAATCGATACGTCAAAAGTAAGCTCATGAGCCTGGAATCTGTCGAAAAGGCTCTTGGAGTGAAGGTGTTCTGGACACTCCCGAATAACTATCCGACCGCGATTGCGGCTGTAAACCAAGGACTCTCGATTGAAGAGTCTGACCCGCGATCCGACATCGCCAGTAGTTACGCGGGATTGACCAGTGCGGTGCTGGAAGCGTTCAAGTATTCGGGGCTCGGAACGACACGAGAAGAGGACGAAGATAAGAAATCGGGATTCCTGAGCCGTTTGATTCCTATGCGAGGGCTGCTCAAGTAAGCAAGAGAGGACTCAATGAAAAATCCATCCTTGGAAGCTGATAAAGATAAGTGGGAAATTCAAAAAGGCGGCAACTTTGACGGTCTTAGAACCCCTCTGCGACCCATGCACGCTGGGAATCCGGACGCGATTTTGCAGGATTTGCGGTTGCGCATTCATCGACGGCTAATCGACACTTTAGATCTAACCAAGCTTTCGACCTTGGAGATGGAAAGTGTCAAAGTCGAGATCCGGCGCATTCTGGAAGATATGGTCATGGCTGAGGCCATTCCTCTGAGTCGTGCGGATCGTGACCGCCTGGTCTCGGACGTTCAGCATGAGGTATTTGGTTTGGGACCTTTAGAAACCCTCATGAAAGATCCCGAAATCGCCGATATTCTGGTCAACACGCATAGTCATGTTTTTGTGGAACGATACGGTAAACTTGAGAAGACCGATGTTCGGTTTCGCGATAGCGCCCACCTGATGCAGATTATCGAGCGGATTGTAACTCGAGTGGGGCGACGAGTAGATGAAAGCTCGCCGATGGTCGATGCCCGCCTGGCCGACGGGTCGCGCGTAAACGCGATTATTCCACCATTGGCGTTGGATGGGCCAATTCTATCGATTCGGCGATTCGGCTCGGAGCGTTTGACGATCAACGATCTGATTCAATTCAACTCGGTGCCGGCGGAAATCGCGGAGGTGGCAGCGGCCTGTGTCAAGTCACGGTTGAATATTTTAGTTTCCGGCGGAACTGGGGCTGGGAAAACAACCCTCCTTAACTGTCTGTCGAACTATATCCCGGAAAACGAGCGTATCGTAACGATTGAAGACTCGGCGGAACTAAAGCTGCAACAGGAACACGTGGTGCGGCTGGAGACTCGGCCCCCCAACATCGAGGGCCAGGGTACGGTGACGCAACGAGATTTGGTGCGCAACGCCTTGCGTATGCGGCCGGACCGAATCGTCGTTGGCGAGGTCAGAGGCGGCGAAGCTTTGGACATGATGCAGGCG
>JAHKKJ010000049.1 GCA_020027655.1 Deltaproteobacteria bacterium
ATGCGAATCAAGGGTAAAATCGGCTGGCAGCTTGATGAAAACCTCGCCGCTTAGGGTTCCCTTGAACGCTCGTTTGCTCTGCACTTTGACGTCCTTAAACTGTCCGCGCATTTGGGTGACCAGGCTGTGCGATGGACCGGTCATGGTGATGCGCAGCCCCATCGGTCCGGATACTTCCGTGTCGCTCGGCGCTAAAGCGAAGGTGGAGAGGATCTGGAAGATGGGCTTGGCATCAACGCGATCGCCGCCGAGACTCAAGTTGAGGTTGGGCAAAGTCGAAAGGTTGCTAATGATCCCCTCTACGGGCAGAACGAGCTCTTGAACCTTAAGACGGGTTTCATTCAGCCGCAGGGTCGACTGGTCTTCTCGATAATCGAGCATGCCTTCCAACGCGATGGGCTTCAAGCCGGGAAAGATGAAAGACGCTCGATAAGGAAATGGACGATCGCTGGAAAATTCCTGAAGCGACAGATCGATACCGTTAATCTTAAACGCCTTCTGACCCATCGTCTGAAAGTTCAGCTGGCCGTCTCGGACGCGCATCCGGCTAGGTACAATCAGCGGCAGGGCGGCAGATTCCTGGGGTTTGGAGACATAGGCTCTCTTCTTGCTGTCTGGTGCTCTATCGAGAGAGGCTTTCTTGTCCGCCAGGTCAGAATAATTGAATGTGCCATCGGGCCTCTTGAGGAAATTAACGACAGGTTTTTCCAGAACGAATTCGGTTACCTCAAAACGGCCCCGCAATAGCGGCCAAAACTTGAGCCGGAGTTGCAATTGCTCTGCGGCAAAAAAGGTATTGCCGGGAAAAACCGGATCAGAGACTTTCAGATTCGATAGACGAATCGAAGGAGTGGGGACGAGGTTGAGCCGCACCTCGCCGACGTCGATGCGCCGGCGGAGGATCTCTTCTACAAGGGGAAGATAGCTGCGCTTGAAGATGCCTAGATCAATGAAGTGCGGCACCACGAGGACCGCGGCCACCAATCCTATCAAGATGGCACCGCTGATCCGGATTATCTTTTTCATTCCAGCGTCTCTAGGCAGCTATCATAGGGGAGTGAACGGTAGGGGCGTGCTAGCCTTCGTGCTCTAGCATGGGTCATTGAGGGGAAATATACGCGATTGAAGCATGGTTTCAACAAGAATGATTCTGACTTCCGGCTCATACGGTAGCGGCCAAGAAGAGGATTTGTTAGCATACCCACTTTTGAAAGGACCAGAAGAGTTTGGAACTGGCGCTTGATATCCTACCACAAGTACTCGTGGACGGCATCGTATTGGGCTTTATGTATGCGTTGATCGCTTTGGGCTACACCATGGTTTATGGGGTTTTGGAGTTTATCAATTTTGCCCACAGCGAGATCTTCGTTCTTGGCGCCTTTGTTGGGGTGGAGATTCTCCTGCTGCTGGAAAGCGCGGGTCATTTGGCAACGCTGCACACGGCTTTCGTCTTGCTGATCGTGATTCTTAGCGGCATGCTGCTCAGCGGTCTGGCAGCCGTGGCGCTAGAGCGAGTGGCTTATCGTCCGCTCCAGCGGAGCCCACGACTCGTCGCGTTGATCTCGGCTATCGGCGCTTCGTTTTTTTTGCAGGACGCTCTCCGGTTTTTCGAAAGCCTTTGGCGGAATACTTTTTACCTCACCTATCCCACGCTGGACGTCCTCGATAAGACCGTGCCGCTGGGACTCAATGTGGTGGTGCCGGTGAAATCGTTGCTGGTGATTGTGACCGCGCTGGTGGCCTTGGCAGTGCTCCATCTTTTTGTCAATCGGACGCGACTGGGGGCTGCGATTCGCGCCGTAGCCCAAGATCCCGATACTGCGTCCCTGATGGGTATCCCGGTGAACCGGGTGATCGCGCTAACCTTTTTTGTCGGCGGGGCGATGGGCGGTCTGGCCGGCGTGCTCTTTGGTTTGCATTACAGCTTGGTCAACCCCTATAGCGGATTTTTCCCAGGGCTCAAGGCCTTTACCGCTGCCGTGCTTGGCGGCATCGGAAATATTCCCGGCGCGATGCTGGGCGGAATGGTTCTGGGCATGTTGGAGGCGTTTGCGGCTTCCTATCTCTCGATTCTCACTGACGGGGCATTCGGCGCGGAATACAAAGATGTCTTTGCTTTCGTTGTCCTCATCCTGATTCTTATCCTTCGCCCGAAGGGACTCTTGGGGGAGAAAGTGCGGGAGGAAGGGGCGTGAAAGTCGGCTTAACCCATGTCGGAGTCGTCGCCTATATTATCGCGAGTTCAGCGCTAGTCTTCGTCTTTCCTCAGTCGGTCCTGGCTTTTCTGTGCTTTGAAGCCTCCCTCCTGGTCATTTATTATGCGTCGGTCGATCAAACGACGAAGTTTTGTTTGGGCACGATTGTACTGCTCGTGCTGTTGCCGCTGTTGGGATCCGTCAACGGCTACTATCTGGAAGTCGCCATTCAAGTCGGGATTTTTGTCGCGCTAGCGTTGGGGCTCAACATAGTGGTCGGCTTCGTCGGACTGCTCAATTTGGGTTTCGTCGCGTTCTACGCCATCGGGGCGTATCTCTGGGCGATTTTTGGCTCGCCCCAGGCGAATCACTTTCTACCCGGCAACTTGTTTCCCCTTTCCTCGGTTTGGTTTTTTCCGTTTCTCTTGCTGAGCGTCGGAGTAGGCGCTTTAACGGGGGCGTTACTGGGCCTTCCGGTTCTACGTCTGCGCGGCGACTATCTGGCCGTGGTTACGTTGGGTTTTGCCGAGGTTGTGCGTGCTCTGGTGAACAACTTCGACAAACCGATCAACATCACCAATGGTCCGAAGGGGATCACGCCGATTGAGAAGCCACCGCTTTTTTTTCAGCCGCTGTTAGAATTTCTCGGGTTTAGTGTGAATCCGTCGACGCTCTATCCGTTCTACTTTTATTTTCTTGTCTTATTTATCGCGATGCTCACAGTTGTGGTCGCGCGAAGACTTGAAGAATCACGGATCGGGCGGGCATGGAAGGCGATTCGCGAGGACGAAATCGCGGCGGCCGCCATGGGAATTCCGGTCGTACGAATGAAGTTGCTTGGCCTTGCCGTGGGAGCGTCCTTTGCCTCAGCCGTCGGCGTGCTGTTTGCGGCCAAGCAAGTATTCATCAATCCGGAGAGCTTTACCTTCATGGAATCCATCGGGGTGCTCGCCATGGTGATCCTCGGCGGCATGGGCTCGATCCCCGGCGCGATTCTCGGCGCCACCGGCGTGACGATTTTGAATTTGCAAGTTCTCAAAGGGCTTTCCCTGTGGCTAAACTCCGTCCGCCAGTCGGGGATCGTGTTGTCGATTCCGCTCTTCGGCGATTTTACTTTAAGTCAGATTCCGGCCCAGTTTGAGCCGGCGAAATATGAGCGGATGGTTTTTGGTCTGATCTTGATTCTCATGATGATGTTTCGGCCGCAGGGCGTCTTGCCGCCACGGCAGAAGCGGGGACATTGAGATGGCTTTGCTGGAACTGCGCGGCATCAGCAAGAGATTCGGCGGATTGCAGGCGCTGAACAGAGTGGATCTCACCTTGGAAGACGGCATGATCGCGGCTCTGATCGGACCCAACGGCGCGGGCAAGACGACCCTCTTTCACACCCTCACGGGGATCTATCGCCCGGACGAAGGAGAGATCCATTTTATTGGCAGATCGCTGGTCGGGCTGAAGCCCGACAAAATTACCGGCGCGGGTATCAGCCGAACGTTTCAGAATATCCGTCTCTTCGCGCATATGACGGTTTTGGAGAATATCTTAGTCGGCATGCATTGCCGAATCAGCACTAGCCTGTGGGGGATTCTGCTCCAGAGCCAAGGGGCCCACCGCCAAGAAAGAGATGCCGCGCGCAGGGCGATGGAGTTGATCGAGCTTGCCGGACTCCGCGGCAAAGAAAATGAATGGGCACACCAACTCTCCTATGGCGAGCAGCGTCGCCTCGAGATCGCCCGCGCCTTGGCCGCCAATCCGAAAGTGCTCTTACTCGATGAGCCGACAGCGGGAATGAACACGACCGAAGCGCAATCACTGATGATGCTGTTCAAAGATCTCATCGGACGTTACGTCCAAGCCGTGCTGCTTATTGAGCACAACATGCGGGTGGTGATGGGCATCTCGCACCGAGTTTACGTTCTCGATTACGGGGAAAAGATCGCCGAAGGACACCCCGACGAGGTGCGCCGAGATCCGCGCGTCATTGAAGCGTACTTGGGGCCCGGGACGTGGGTGGGCGATGCTCAAAGTTAAGGACGTGCACGTATACTATGGCGCCATACACGCTTTGAAAGGAGTTTCTTTCTCCATCGAGAAAGGCGAGTTGGTGACCTTGCTGGGTGCCAACGGGGCGGGCAAGACGACCACGTTAAAAACCCTTTCGGGGTTGTTGCGGCCGCGCAGCGGACGGATCGAATTGGAAGGCGCTTCTTTAAACGACGCCGATCCCCATGTGATCGTGCAGCGGGGCGTTGGCCACGCGCCGGAAGGGCGAAAAATCTTTCCTCGGTTCACGGTATTGGAGAATCTTTACATCGGCGGTTACACGCGGGCAAAAATTTCTTTGGGTCCCGAGATCGAACGCGTTTTCGAACTTTTTCCAAGGCTCAAGGAACGCCAGAAACAGGTTGCCGGAACGCTGTCCGGAGGCGAGCAGCAGATGCTCGCCATCGGCCGCGCGCTTATGGTGCGGCCGAAATTGCTCCTGCTCGACGAGCCGTCCATGGGACTCGCTCCCAAGATCGTTGAGCAAATCTTGGAAACGATCGCGTCTATCAACAAGTCCGGTGTTACGGTTCTGTTGGTGGAGCAAAATGCCGCGATGGCTTTGGCGATCTCACATCGCGGCTATGTGTTGGAAACGGGCCAAGTGATCCTCGAAGGAAAGGCCAGTGAGCTCGCCGGGAACGATCTCGTTCGGCAAGCCTATCTGGGTGGTTGATCTGACCATTGCCAATGAGGACAAACCGCTTCCAATTCAACCCGGCGACAGCTATTCTAAAATCACATGCAGTACCAAACCAGATCCGCGATGTTCGGCGGCGGCACGATTACTCCAGCGGTTAAATTCCTACTGATCGTCAATACCGCAGTTTTCTTCCTGCAACTGTTTTTGCCGTCTGAAATCTTGCTGCTGTTTGGGCTCGTCCCATCGATGGTCTGGCACGACTTCTATTTCTGGCAATTCTTCACCTATCAGTTCCTGCATGGCGGCCTGTTTCATTTGCTGTTCAACATGCTGGCGGTTTGGATGTTTGGCTGTGACCTCGAGCGGCGCTGGGGCAGTAATTTTTTCCTCAAGTACTATTTTGTCTCAGTGGTCGGTGGCGGCATCTTAAACGCGCTCCTAGTGCCAGGCCAAATCGTACCTAGTATCGGCGCGTCGGCCGGAGTCTACGGGATCCTCCTTGCGTACGGGCTTATTTATCCCAATCGGATCGTTTATTTTTACTTTCTGTTTCCGATAAAAATGAAACATTTCGTCTGGATCATCGGCGGTATCGCGTTTTATTCTTCGATGACCGCCGGCCAAAGTGGCATTGCTCACCTCGCCCACCTAGGAGGGATGGTCTTTGGTTACCTTTATCTCCGCGGCGGAAACCCTTGGGAGCGCTTCAAACTATACCTCGATCAGCGCCGACTCGCCCGCCTCAAGCGCCGTTTTCATGTCATTCAAGGGCGACGCGATGATGATTCCAAGCCTACGCTGCATTGACCCAAATCGCACGCCGGTTTTTTCAGCGCCCACTGTTTTGCCGCTCCTTCGCCAATAATCGTGAAATTGAAGCTCGCTGCGATTGCACATGTTAGATGATGTGCTAGGAATAGCCAGATTAATCGCTGCGGCACGATCGTGGGATAGAAACATGGCGGACAAGAACTTTACTCCGGCTGAACTCTACGATGCCTGGCCCGTGCTCTCCATGGAGGAGAGGGTGGAGGGGTTTGAGTTTTTGCAGCGGGAGGAGGCCGACGATTTTTTCCTGCAATTGAGCGCTCGGGATCGAGCGCAACTGGTCTTGGCGTTGCCGCCGGGGGAGCGGCGGTTGTGGATCAGACTGTTAGCGCCGGACGATGCCGCCGACTTGATTCAAGAGGCGCCGGCCGACGAACGCGAGAATTTGCTGGCTCTGCTGGACGATTCTACTCGAAGAGAAGTGAAGGGGCTCCTCGACTACGCGGAGGATGAAGCCGGGGGGCTGATGAATACCCGCTACTCCCGGCTGCGTGCCGATATGACGGTGGACGAGGCGATCGCCTACCTTCGTCGGGATGCGCGCCAGCGGGAGAAAACGGTCTACTACGTCTATGTCGTGGACGCGGAAGAACATCTTCTAGGGGTAGTTTCTTTCCGCGACCTGATCGTGGCCCCGGGCGATAACCACGTCAGTGATGTCATGCGTATGGAGGTTATTTCCGCGCCCGATGACTTGGACCAAGAAGCGCTGAGCCAGCTTTTCATGCGCCATCATCTGCTGATGATGCCGATCGTGGACGCGCAGGGGCGAATCAAAGGGGTCGTCAATGTGAATGACATCGTCCAGGTCGTTCAAGAGGAAGCCACTGAAGACATCCAGAAGATCGGTGGCGTGGCGACGTTGGAGGGACCCTATTTGCAGATCCCTCTGCTGCTGATGATTCGAAAACGGGCGGGTTGGCTGGCGGCTCTGTTTTTGGGCGAGATGCTCACCGCCACTGCCATGGGCCAATTCGAGGCCGAGATCGCTCGGGCAGTGGTCCTGGCGCTGTTTGTGCCGTTGATCATCAGCAGCGGCGGGAACTCGGGATCTCAGGCGACGACGCTGGTGATCCGCGCCATGGCACTGGGAGAATTGAGACTTAGAGATTGGTGGAGAGTGATCCGGCGCGAGCTGGTTACAGGGTTGGGTTTGGGGTTGATTTTGGCCTCTATTGGTTTAGCGCGCATTCTCGTGTGGCAGGGTTTGTTCAAGGCCTATGGCGAGCATTACTTCCTTGTCGCTTTGACCGTTGCCCTGAGCCTCGTCGGGGTCGTGTTGTGGGGCTCCATTGCCGGTTCGATCTTGCCGTTTATCCTTCGCGCTCTGGGCTTCGACCCGGCCAGTGCCTCTGCCCCTTTCGTGGCAACGCTCGTGGACGTTACCGGCTTAATCATCTATTTTAGCATCGCCGCCGTCGTTTTGCGCGGTACGTTGTTGTGACCTGTCAGTCGCCGCACGTTCAATCTCATGACTTCTTCCTTGATTGGCTTTTCGATATACTCTTGAGCTCCGGATGGGTTCGATGAAAAGCGCTTTACAGGAAGAGATAGTCGGAAGACTCGCCAAGATTGTTGCGCCGGAGTATGTCACCACCGATGAAAACCGGCTTGACGAGTTGTCATGGGACGCGCTGAGCGAGGGGAGACTTCATCCTGCGAACCGGCCTGAAGTGACCCTCCCCCTTTGCAGCGTCCTGCCCGCTTCGACCAATGAGGCCAGACAGATTGTCCTTTTAGCCAACGAAAAAAAAGTGCCGATTATTCCCTATGGTGGCGGATCGGGACTCATGGGTGGGGCATTGTCGGTCCAAGCGGGAATCGTCGTTGATTTGCGACGGATGGACCAAATCCTTGACGTCGATCCGCCGGCTCGTTCGGCTCGTGTGCAGGCAGGCACGGTTTTGGAAGCGTTGGAAAAGCGGCTCGGCCGCGAGGGTTTCATACTTGGCCATGACCCGTGGACCTTGCCTGTTGCCACGGTGGGCGGCGCGATTTCCACTAACAGCATAGGGTATCGCGGCGGACTCTACGGCTCCATGGGTGATCAAGTCCTCGGACTCGAAGCCGTGTTGCCTGACGGGGAAGTGCTCCGCACCCGGGCGGTTCCCAAGTCGTCCGCCGGCATCGATCTCAAGTCTCTTCTCATCGGTGGCGAGGGCTGCTTTGGAATTATCACCGAAGCAACGATTCGAATTTTTCCCGCGCCGGAGGAGCGCGTGCTTCATGCACTTCGCTTCGAGTCCTTCGAAGTTGGCTACAGCGCCATTCAAGAGCTGTTTCGCCAGCGCGTGGAACCGGCCGTGCTTGATTTCGGCGATGCGGACGTGAAGTTTCAAGGCGGCGCGATGTTCTATCTCGGCTTTGAGGGAAACCGCGAAGTCGTGGAGGCGGAGGAGCAACGCGCGCTCTCCGTCTGTGAACGATTTGGCGCCCAGGCGTTGCCCCAGAAAGAGGCGGAAAGATTCTGGAATGATCGACACGAGATTGCCAGGCGATTCATGCAGAACCGGCGGCAACGAAGGGAGCGCGGCAGGGATGGCTTCCATCGCGATTGGATTCACGTTGCACTGCCGGCCTCGAAGGTCTTGTCGTTTCGAGCGGCGGCGATGGAGATTGCCAAGCAACGTGGAGTCCAAGTCCTGGAGAGCGGCTTGTGGATTCAGCCGGAGCTTTTTTCCATGCCTTTGGGTATCCACGACGACGGCACGAACAAGGCTCAACTCGCTTTGGAAGAAACCGTCGATGAACTGCTGCATTTGGTCCACGCAATGGGCGGATCCATGGAATACACCCATGGCGTCGGCGTGAAATTGGCGCCGCTCATGGCCGAAGAGCACGGTTACGGTGTGGAAGTTATGCGCCGGATCAAGAAGACGCTGGATCCCAATGGGATAATGAATCCCGGGAAAATGGCCCTATAGTCACCCCACGCCAGAGGTTCCAGGGCGTCGGAACGAGCGCTCTTGCGTAGCGTTGGGCGGAAAGCTACGATTTTCCAAATGCTGAGCAAAAATGTCGCGGCCTCCGTTGCTGCTTTGCTGTTTGTCGTTGGTTGCGTTACCGCGCCCTACACAGGCAGGGGGCAGCTTATGCTCGTGTCCGAATCAAACGAGATAGAGTTGGGGGAAGAGGCTTACCGACATATTGTGCGCGATAGTGTATTGGCGGATAACTCTGACGCTTTGCGGATCGTACGCAAGGTGGGGGAAAGAATTGCGCGGGCGGCGAACAAGCCGGAATACAGATGGGAATTCCGGGTTATTAATGAC
Organism: Deltaproteobacteria bacterium; assembly: GCA_020027655.1. Taxonomy (GTDB): domain Bacteria; phylum Desulfobacterota; class Binatia; order UBA9968; family UBA9968; genus DAIRFP01. The sequence continues at coordinate 8,982 of JAHKKJ010000049.1, forward strand.
CCGCAGGACATTAATGCCTTTTGCGTTCCCGGCGGGAAGGTGGCGGTCTATACCGGCATTTTCTCCGTCGCCAGAGATGAGGCGGGATTGGCGGTTATCCTAGGTCATGAGGTGGCTCACGCGTTGCTCCGCCATTCTGGAGAACGGATGACTCAAACCCAGATATTAGGAACCGGATTGGCTCTTGCCGGCGCCGGCGGTGTAAATCCTCAGATCCTCCAAGCTTTCGGTTTGGGCGCTGCCGTCGGTGTGGTTCTTCCTTTTAGCCGGTCTCAGGAATCCGAGGCGGATCATGTTGGGCTTATCCTGATGGCGAAAGCCGGGTACGATCCAAGGGTCTCTTTGGATGTGTGGAATCGCATGGAACGCAAGGAAAAAGGTGCGACGCCCGATTTTCTTTCGACGCATCCGGGCTCAGAAACACGGATTCAGCAGCTCAAGGCATGGATGCCGGAAGCGCTGCAATACTATCAACCCGAGGACCGCGTCGTTGAGCTGCTTCCTTCGCCTCAGGCGCTCGACTCTCCGACGGCGAAAAGCGAACGAGAGTTGTTGAAGAGAATCCAGGCTATCAATCAGTTCGTGGAACAGCAGAACGGTGAACGGGCGGTTGCAGAAGCGCTGGCGTATGAACTGCGTCTGAATCTGCCCACAATCGTTAACGAACGACAACAGCTCAAGGTTGGCTATGGTCAATATGCCGCGTTGAGGGGTCTTGCGTATTTGGGTCGGGGATCCGTTAGGAATATCGTGGCCGAGTATCAACGGGGCGGCTCCTGGTCGGCCATCGCTCAAAATAACGCCAGTGGACTCAATGAACTGACGGCCTGGATCACCAACTTGATGCGCACGACCAGTTCCGTGGGGCGGCAGTTGCGGACTCAACCGTATCGCGCAAGTCCGAGAATGCCATAAGGATCAGTATGGTTGACGCTAACGAACCATGGGGAGCACCAAAGGGACTCAGGATGAGGGAAGGGTTATAAGGATTAAATGGCACTTTACAATAATGGAGAATCGAGATAGTTATTATTGGAGGAGCTTTAACGAGGAGTGGAAGTAGCAAGACCCACGCTTTATTTATTGGCAAAGATTCGATTGAAGAAATGCACCCACAGGGGTGCATTTCCTTTTTTGGGTAATGGGAGAAATGAAATTGCGTGAACAGATAGAGATATTGGCTACATTGCAGAACGTTGATCGCGAGATAAAGGAGAAAAACGGTACTAAGCAAGTACTACTGGGGGAGCTACAGGTCAAGGACAAAGAGCTCCAGTCTAAGAAGCAGGAAATCGCGCTGCTTACGGCTGCTTGTGCGGAAAAAGAAAGAGAGCGTCAGGGAAAAGAACGAGTACTGCAAGACGAAGGCAAAAAAGCCATGGATAAGCGGATGCGAATGAATCGCATCAAGAACATAAAAGAGCTGCAAGCGTTACAGCGGGAGATTGATCAAATCAGACAAGGCAACAGCGATCTTGAGGAAGAGCTGATCAGGGTTTTCGAAGAGATTGACCGTATCAAGGCCGAGCTCAAGGCCAAAGAGGAAGAGGCGACAATGATGCAGGAGGAGTGGCAACAGAGGCAGGAGGATATGCAATCGAAGATCTCCGGCATTGATCAACTGGTAGCTGAGGCTTACACGCTTAGAAAAACGATTGCGTCGCAGATTGCCGGCGAGCTGATTTCACGCTATGAACTCATCTTCGCACGGCGGGGCGGCAGCGCGGTGGTGGAAGTTGCCGGTGGAATTTGCCAAGGCTGTTATATGAACATACCGCCGCAGCTGTGGAATGAAATTATCAAGAGCGAAAAAGTCAATCTTTGCCCCAGTTGTCAACGTATTCTTTATTACAAGCCGTCTGCACAACAGGAAAAAGAAGCCTAAGCCCAGTCAGAATCCAGTCTAACAATTCGCAACTCGACCCTCATCCATAGCGTCGACTAAAGGCGCTGAGCAGGGTATCTTCAGATAGATCGCCGTATTGGTATTTCTTGAATTATCGGCGCAGAGCGCTCCACTAGGTATGTCGGAACTAGACAACGCATGGCTTGTCATGGTTGACGGGGCTGCCCGAGGCAACCCCGGACATGCGGGATGTGGAGCTGTGATTCTTGATGGAAACGGCAAGGTGGTGAAGGAGCTAAGTCGTTACTTGGGACACGCCACCAACAATGTCGCGGAGTATGAGGGTTTGCTCATGGGGCTCGAAGCGCTCCTTCAGCTCAAAAAAAAACGTATCCGTGTCCAGAGTGATTCACAACTGCTGGTGCGGCAGCTCAATGGCGAATACCGGGTTAAGGACGAAAAGCTAAAGACGCTTTTTGAAAAAGCCATCGCATTATTGCGTCAGTTTGAGGCCTATCGTATCCTTCATGTGCCTCGGGAACTGAACAAATTGGCGGATCGATTGGCCAACAAAGGTATCGACGACGCAATCAAAAAATCCTCATTGGGCTAAAGTGGATCAAGCGATCGCCCGCCGCCTCCGGCGGAGGGAGGAAAGTCCGGACTCCACAGGACAAGGTGGCCGTTAACGGCGGCTCCGAGTGATCGGGGGAAAGTACCACAGAAAACACACCGCCCATGATTTTGATGGGTAAGGTTGAAAAGGCGAGGTAAGAGCTCACCGGTCCATCAGTGATGGTGGACGCTTGGCAAACCCCACCCGGAGCAAGACCAAATAGGAGGGTTGGGCGGTCCGCCCATAACCCTCGGGTAAGGTCGCTCGACCCCATGAGCAATCATGGGGCAAGATGAATGATCGCTATGGTTCCTATTAGGAACCATTACAGAATCCGGCTTACGATCCACTTTAGCCCACA
>JAHKKJ010000396.1 GCA_020027655.1 Deltaproteobacteria bacterium
TCTGGCGATGACTCGCCTCGCTGTGGCCCTCGAAATCGGCGACAAAGCCCCCGATTTTGAGCTCGACAGCACCAAAGGTGGTAAGCTCAAGTTGAGCAGCTTGAAAGGAAAGAATGTCTTAATCAATTTTTACGGGAGAGACTTTGATCCTACCTGAATGAAGCAACTCCAAGCGTCCGGTGCGGGCGACATATACGCAAAGTTCCAGGCAGAAAATACTGAAGTTTTAGGGATCGCCGCAACCACCATGTTTTCCCAAAAAGCCACCGCCGATTTCTTTAAGATCCCGTATCCGCTGCTCAGTGGCGGGCGTGACGTCACTGTCATCCACAACGTCCTGAAGAACTACGGTGTGTTCAACGAAAAGAGACTTGATGCCCAGCGCGCGTATGTAATTATCGACAAGGAGGGGATTGTACGTTATAAGAACATCCCTCCTACCCCGACTGAAAAAGACCTCTTGCCTACCGAGACGTTATTGAACGAGGTTAAGAAGATCAACAAAGGTAGCTAAAAACAGAAAGGAGAAAACAACTAATGGTTCGAGGTAAATTTATTATCGCTGCGGTGATTAGTTTTACGACGCTGCTCATTTCTTCCCAGGTTTTCGCCCAGGCGGATGTGATCGAAAAGAGACAACAGGCAATGAAGGGTAATAGCGCTGACGCCAAAGCAATTAAGGCCGCCGTAGAATCAAAAGACTATGCGACTATAGAGACGAAGGCCAAGGATATCATGGGGACCGCAGAAAAGATCCCGGGCCTCTTCCCCAAAGGTAGCACAGCGGGAAAAACGAAAGCCACCGCCGCTATCTGGGAAAAATCCGACGATTTTGCCAAAGCTGCGAAGAATCTGGGGAAGGCAGCAAGTGAGCTGGCTGCGGCAGCTAAAGCCAAAGATGATGCAGAGATCGGTGTCAAGGTGAAGGCTCTTGGCGATGCGTGTGGTTCCTGCCACAAGGCGTTCCGCGCTGAAAAGTACGCGGAGTAAATAACCGAAATCACGATCTTATAAGATCACCTCTCAGAAAGCCCTTGCTTCGTTAAGCAAGGGCTTTCTTTTTCCCGCCTACTGTAATAGCTTTTCTTGATATTAAAGGCTTTCTGCAGGAGGAATCTTCATAATGAGACGCTGCGCCTTTTTTTGTGCGATTGCTTATCTCACTTGGCTTTTCTTTCCAATTTCGCCTGCCTCTGCTCAACTGACCCGACTCAACGTTGGCTACAGCGCCGTGAGCGCCGACCAGTTACCCGCGTGGGTCGCCAAAGACACAGGCATCTTCGCCAGAAACGGGCTGGACGTCCAGCTGATCTTCTTCACCGGCGGGACCACCGCAATCCTTGCCCTGGTGTCGGGCGATGTCCCAATAACCCAGGTTTCCGGCCCGGGCTTGGTTAATAGCGCCTTAGCGGGATCCGATGCTGTTTTTGTCGCCGCCGGCATTATATCGCTGAATTATGTCCTCATGGGTAAACCGGGAATTAAAACTGCGGAACAGCTCAGAGGCGGTACTTTAGCCATCAGCCGTTTCGGGTCGGCGACGGATTCCATCGCGCGATTCGCCCTGCGAAAGATCGGTTTAACCCCAGGTAAGGAGGTAACTATCGTTCAAGTAGGAAGCGGCCCGGAGCGCCTTAGCGCCGTCCTGACGGGAAGGGTAACGGCAGCGGTCATCAATCCGCCTTCCAGTTTTATCGCAGAAAAACGAGGCTTGGCGATCGTTGCTGATGTCGCCCAAATGGGTCTGGTTTTTCAACATACCGGTGTTGCCACTACCCGCAGATTTATTAAGGAACATCCCGAGACAGTGCGCCGCTATGTCAGGGCTCACGTAGAGGCGGTCCAAAAGATGTGGACCGACAAAGAAGCCACGATCAAAGCTTTAAGCAAATATATGGGCAGCGGAGTTGACCGTGAAACCCTCGAGAAGAGTTATGATAACGTCATGACGGAAGCGCTTTACCCCAAAAAGCAGTATCCAAGCCTGGAGGGGCTGAAGACGGTCCTTGAGGACATAAGCGAGCGTGACCCGAGGGCGAAGACGGCCAAGCCGGAGCAATTCGTTGACTTTAGCTTCATCAAGGAACTCGATGGGAGCGGCTTTATCGACGGTCTTTACAAAAAGAAATGAAGGCGCCTATCGGAACCTGGCAGTGATAAGCCCCAAACAAGGCGAGGCCGCTTCGTCTGATATTCAGGACTGGGCAAACAGTGTTGCTCGCCAAGTGGACGATACGGTTGCCGTCGATGTTTACTACGACGGCGATTCAAGCACCTACGTTTTAAGGCTGGTTAAAAGGGCCCGTGTCCTGGTCTTCCGGCTATCCGAAGCGCAAATCAGAACTTCCGGACGGGAAGCGGAATGCGAACGAACACTCAAGCGTAAGGTCAAAGATCTCTGGAATCTGATCTAAAGAACCTTCGGGTTCAAGCCGTTCCAACCGTTCCAGTAGTTCAAAATCGTTTCCGTCGACTTAACGGATTGAACATTTTGAACGGCTTAAACGACTTGAACGGTTATTGACCGTGAAGTAGCCGCGCCACATCTTTGGCAAAGTAACTCAGGATCATATCCGCGCCCGCGCGCCTGATGGCGAACAGTACTTCCATCATGATTCTCTCTTCATCGATCCAGCCGTTCCGCCCGGCTGCTTTGATCATCGAGTACTCCCCGCTCACGTTATAGGCAGCCACAGGATAACCAAACTTCTGTTTCACACGATAAACGATATCGAGGTAAGCCATGGCAGGCTTTACCATGACAATATCCGCGCCTTCACGGATATCGAGCTCGACCTCGCGTAGGGCTTCATCCGCGTTGGCAGGGTCCATCTGATAAGACCGTCGATCACCGAACTGCGGTGTCGATTCTGCGGCTTCCCGGAACGGTCCGTAGAATCCCGAAGCATACTTCGCCGCATAAGCCATGATGGCGACGTATTCAAAGCCGTTTTGGTCGAGGGATTTTCGAATCGCTCCCACCCTGCCGTCCATCATATCCGACGGCGCCACGACATCGGCGCCGGCCCGCGCGTGAGACAACGCTTCTTTGACGAGCAGCTCCAGCGTGCTGTCATTATCGACGTCGCCGCTTTTGATCACGCCGCAGTGGCCGTGGTCGGTATATTCGCATAAACAGACATCCGTCATGATCAAAAGTCCGGGAACCTTTTCTTTGACGGCGCGGATCGCCTGCTGCACGACGCCGGTGTCTGCATAGGCCTCCGTGCCCACGGAATCTTTGTGTTCGGGAACACCGAAAAGTATGATCGCGGGGATGCCTAGGGCCTGAACTTCTTCACATTCTATAACGGCGCGATCCACAGAGAGTTGGGAGACGCCGGGCATTGAAGACACCGGTTGAGCCCTATTCTTCCCCGGCCCGACAAAAATCGGATAAATGAAATTCTTGGGACTCAGCGTGGTTTCGCGCACCAGCTCCCTGATCTTCTCGTTACGGCGCAATCTTCTCGGACGGTAGGCGGGAAAGTCCATCATTTTTATCTACCAGCGGGTCTTTGGTTCGCGATACGGGCAAAATAATCTACCATCGCGCTAACCAACCCAGGAATTGTGAATTCTACTGAGACGACCTCTGATCGCATGCCTAAGTCTTCCACGGTTTTTCTTGTAATCGGACCGATACACGCAATAACCGCTCTAGAAAGCAGCCCTGGCAGATCCTGATCGCGTAGCATGGCTGCGAAGTTCGTTGCCGTGCTGGAGCTCGTGAAAGTAATCATATCAATCGTGCCTTCACGCAATAACTGGCACAGCGCCGAAACATCCACTTGAGGCAACACGGTTTGGTATGCCTCCACGACATCAACCCGGGCTCCCCACTGGCGCAAAGTTTCCGGCAAGATATCACGCGCTTTAGCTGCCCGCGGGATCAATATTCTTTTCCCTAGCACCGTTTCGGAAATCAACGCCTCAAGAATACCCTCCGCCTGATATTGCTTCGGCACGAGGCTGGGCTGAATTTGTGTCGCGGTTAACCTTTTTGCCGTCTCAGGACCAATGGCACCAACCTCGATACCAGCTAGGTCGGCGATGTTTTTTCCAAGCTTTTCGAACCGGTCAAGAAATTGTTCGACGCCATTGACACTCGTGAAAATAAGCCAATCGTAACTTCCAATCTGATTGATCGCCTGGTCCAAAGGGCCATAACTCTCGGGCGGTCTGATTTCTATCGTGGGAAATTCAACCACTTCACCACCCAAGCTCTCGATCCTCTGTACCAAACTCAACGCCTGAGATCGGGCGCGCGTAACTAGGATGCGCTTGCCCCTAAGCACATCGGACGAAACCGATTGTTTATCTGCCGTTTGGAGAGCCATAGTCCAAAGCCACGATCTCCTTCTACGAAGCAATCAAAATCTGTTGCGCACCTTGGGACAACAGGCGCTCAGCGAGCTCACGCCCCAATTCCTCTGCGTGCGCTACACAGCCGGATGTTTCGCCGCGAAAAAGGGAACTTCCATCCGGATTGGCGACCACGCCGAAGAGCTTAAACTTTTCGCCCTCGGCAACCCCTCGCGCCCCCACCGGAACGTGGCAACCACCGCCCATTCGATTCAAGAATGAGCGTTCCGCGGCGATTTCGGCAAAAGTAGCCGGAT
>JAHKKJ010000397.1 GCA_020027655.1 Deltaproteobacteria bacterium
ACAGGCTTCGCCAAATCGACCAACGGGTTTTCGTCGGGCGGAAGCACGAAAAGGGCAGGATTTGCGGGCAATACGGGGGGCGCTGCGTAGTGGAAGATTTCCAAACCATATCCGCTGCGATCGATCTTGTCGTATTCTTGAGGAGCGATGAGATCTAGACTCACCCCGGCAATCGAGCGCAGACTGCTCAGCGCCTGGGGCCTGGGTGAGACTCCAAGGATGCGGAGATTTTGCGCCGCCGGCGGCACGGCAAAACGGCGGTTATCGAGAGGCAGAGCGTCCCGGGCGTCGATTTCAACCTCGTAGTAAGGGTGCGCTGGCAAGCCCGCGAAGGTCGCCTGCGCGGTTTTTCCCGCGGCGAGGAACATTTCATGGTCAGCAATTACCGCACCGCCACCTCGGAGCGCGATTCTGACCCGCTCATCTTTGGTTGAGAAATTGGCTACTTCGGCCGTGGCTTCTAGGCGCGAGCCAACCAAAGACGCATGAGAAATGTTGAAAGAGGTGACGGCAAAGTTGTCTCTTGGTTGTCCTGCGGTTATCACTCGCAACGTATCTGTCTGGCCTGCAGCGGGGTGGTCGGTGATAAGAAAGACCCGGTCATACTTCCGTTCTTTTGCCATCTGGCTGAGGCTGCTCTGGTAGTCGATGGGAGTATCCGCCAAATCGTAAGGTGTCAGCGCGGCCAGAACGCCGGCCGCTTCGGCCGATTCAAAGGTTGTGCCGCGCACTTTTTCCAGCCGTGGGGCGGTAAGGTAAAGATCCACCTTGCCGGCGACACCCAGATCGGCCAGCAGCTCGCGCGCTTTTCCCTGTGCAAGAGCGAAGCGCGTTTGCTGGTTTTCGAGAGTTTGCATGCTTGCAGAATTGTCCAACACAATTGCGATGTTCGACGCCCGGAGGGAGAATACAGGTTCTCCCAGCGCGAGAATCAACAAGATTAGCAACAAGAGCTGGAGAAAGAAAATCAGCGGGAGACGAAGTCTTCCCAATGGCCGGCCACCCGTGCGCGTACCCGGCTCGGTGAACAGAAGCAGGCTCGAAAAGATGACCCGCTGCGGCTTCCGTCTGATCAGGTATGGAATCAGCAGGAGCGGCAGTGCTAGGAGGCCGTACAAAGCCGCTGGACTTAGAAATTCCATAGTCTACTTGAAAAGCCCAATGGCCGGCAGGGTTGCAAAGACGAAATCGTCCAGCTCGCGGTCGGTCACGTAGAGCGAATAATGGATACCGCTTTGATGGCAGAAGCTACGGATTTGTGAATTGTGCTGCGCCAATTTAGCTTGGTAGTCTTGCCGCGCACCGGCATCCCATTGGAAGCCAATTTCGGCGTTGGTTTCACTGTCAACGATACGCAACCCGCCATCAGAAAATGGCGGATCGACTTCCTGTCGGGTCAATATTTGGATAACCGCGATATCGAGATTGAAGGCGCGCAACACGTTCAGCCCTTGTTGGTACGATGCCGCAGGCATCAAAAAGTCGGAAATCAGAATCGCCTTTCCGGGCCGGCGCAGGCTTCTTAGGTGTTCCGCCAATGCCGTAGCTAGCTCCAAAGGCCCCTCTGGAGTCGGTGACGTGATGAATTTGATGCAATCCGTGATCCGGCGACGCCCGCGATAAAAAGGTGAGGCCGCATGGCTGAAGGAGTTGCCGAGTAGATGGAGTTTGACGTGATCGTGATTTGCCAGGACGACATAGGAAAGGGCTGCGGCGATGTTGGTCGCCGGGAGAAATTTTTGCTTGGCCGATGGAAAGGCCATGGATGCACTGGCATCGACAAAGATGTAGGCAAAGAGATCGACCTCTTCACGGAATAATTTTATGTACAGCCGGTCGCTGCGAGCATAGATACCCCAATCGAGGTAGCGAAGATCATCCCCCGGCGCGTATCTCCGGTAATCGGCGAATTCCAGACTGGTGCCCCGCCTGGGGGAGGAGTAGTTCCCGGTGTGGCTGCCCAAGAACTCTTTTCTCGTCCGCAGCCTGAGAGTTTCCAATTGGCTGAGAAATTGCGGCGTAAATGGCTCAGGCAACATTAGACGTTAGGTCAAAAACCGGCGTAAGCAATCGGATCGTCGAGCCCGGCCTCCTTGAAACCTTTCAAACGGAGTTGGCAACTGTCGCATAACCCACAAGCCCGTCCATCCGGTACGGGATCATAGCAACTCCAAGTGAGACCATAGTTTATGCCAAGTTCAACCCCTTTTCTAATGATCTGAGCCTTGGTCATTTCAATCAGGGGGACGTGAATATTGACCCGAAGCTTGCCTTCCACTCCGGCCTTGGTCGCCAGATTGGCCATCGTCTCGAATGCACGAATGTATTCCTCTCGGCAGTCCGGATAGCCACTGTAATCGAGCTGGTTGGCGCCGAAGAAAATATCGCCGGCTTCGATACGTTCCGCTAAAGCGAGAGCAAAAGCGAGGAAAATCGTATTCCGGGCCGGCACATAGGTGACGGGTATACCGTCGGTCATTTCTTTTGTGCTCCTGCCTTTGGGCACCTCGATCTGGTCGGTGAGCGCTGAGCCGCCGATGGCGCGGAGATCGAAATCGGTCACCCGGTGGGTTTTCGCTTTTAAAAATTCCACTAGTTTTTTTGCGGCCTCGATTTCCCGCTCATGGCGCTGACCGTAGCGAAAGCTCAGGGCGTGAAGTTGGAAGCCTTGCTGCTTGGCTATGGCGGCGGCTGTGGCGGAGTCGAGTCCGCCGCTAAGGAGAATGACCGCGTCTATGCCTATCATTTTTGCGGCGAGGCGATTTTTGCCCCTTCTACAGGGTACCGTTTTTGATACCAGCCGACGATGCCCTCGTCGAGGACTTTCATGTTCCGGTAACCCTTTTCGTAGAGGATGCCATAGGCCAAACTGGCCAGGTGATGAGGGCAAGCTCAATACAAGATGACTAATCGATCCTTAGGAATGTTTTGCAAATAAGCATTGAACTCCGGCAGAGGCGCGGAGAGCGCGCCCAAGATATGCACCTCGCGATACTCTTCCTCGCTGCGCACGTCGATGATCATAGGTTTCTTTCCCGCCGTGATCTCCTGCACCAGCTCGTCGACGGATATGAGTGAGAAGTTCGCCGGGGGCGATTGTTGGGCGAATTGGGGATACTTTGACGGGTCAGCCGTCGCCGGTTGCGGCGTGACCAGGAGGAGCGCCAGGCTCCCAAGGACGAAAACACTCCGTTTCATGGCTTTCCTCCTGCGCTTTTGTATTTGCTGAACTGCGCCAAGGCATCTAGGTTCTGGGTACCCGTGTAGCGCTGGCCGTTGATCACCCAGGTGGGGTAGCTCTTTATCCCCGCTTCATTGCAGACCGCGGTTTGCTTCGACCCCGGGCCCGCGGAGCTGCACTCGACATAAGGAAGCCGTCGCCCGGAGGCGCCGAAGAGTTCCTTCTGCTCGGTACAGTGGGGACACCAGGAAGCTCCGTAAAATTTAGCGTTGCTCTGCGCGAGATGCTCCGCCAGGCCGCGGATCCAAGGATCTTCGGGACCAGGGGCTTTGCCCAAATAGCCCGCATAGTGGAGATGAAGCGCGACAACAATGACGAGCGCCGCGCCCACGGTCTTGCCGAGCCACGGGCCCCAGGAGAAACGGGGCAGCTGGGTGGGCTTTTGGAAGAGCAAGGTGACAAAAATCACCGTCATCAACCCCAAGGAAGTTAGACAGTAGGGGCAGGCGGCCTGCAAGACGAAAAACGAGATGCCGGTGAGGTATAAGCTGTAAAGGAGCCCGGCGATGGTGACGAACCAGGCAAACTTCCACTGGCTGTCAACGTATTTGTTCCAGGCGATGGCCGCCAGCAAAGCATAAGTGAGAAAGCCCCAGAAGGCAGTCGGCATTCCGAGCAAGGTTGACCAGCGGCTATTCAAGACAACGTCGCAGGCACTGCCCACCGTGCAGCCGGCCACCAGCTTTCCTTGCCACGCCGTGAAAGTGAGATAAGCGGTCAACCCCATGCCGATTAAAGCAAGAATAAAGAGTGGCCAGTTTGGGCCGTCACGCAATAAGCCTTGCTTGTCCGTTCTCACGTTGGGTTTCTTATTCTTGGCTGGCTTGGCCATGTGAGCTACTCCTGTTATCCGTTAATCAAAGTTGCGACGTCTGCTTTCAGCCGTTGCAACGCCTGCGTGTCTCGACTGTCGTAGTAACCGCGAATCTGCGCTTGTTTGTCGATCAAGACGAACCTGGGACTATGCATAATGACGCTACCCACGTTGCCGTCGCCGGGTAGAGCAACCGCGCTCAACCTGAATCCCTCTTGCACCAGCCGACTTATTTCTTCCTTGGCCCCGGTGAGAAAGAGCCAGCGCTGCGCGTCGGCCTTATATCGATCGGCATAGCGGGACAGCACTTCTGTTGTATCTTTTTCCGGATCCACGGAGAAAGAAACCAGTTTGAGTCCCGCTCTATCTTTCCATTGCTCTTGAAGCTGGGCCATTTCCGCGGTTTGTATCGGACAGGTATCTTGGCAGGTGGTGTAGATAAAGTCGGCGATCCAAATCGATCCCCGGAGGTCGGCGAGAGTGGTCGCCTTGCCACTCCGCTCGACCAACGAGAATTCAGGCACCGAGCCATAACGCTGGAGCCCTTCAAGGGGCTTGGCATCCCA
>JAHKKJ010000398.1 GCA_020027655.1 Deltaproteobacteria bacterium
CGTAGTGGGTTGCCCGTGATGCCGCAAAGTGGTTTAGGGCTGATCGATAGCCACGCACATATTCAGGGCAAGGAGTACGCAGGTGAAACCGCGGCGGTTATTCAGCGCGCCGATGAAGCGGGCGTAGAGCAAATTATAGTCGTCGGCGGCGCCGGTGACATGTCGAGCAATACCGCCGCGGTTGCCCTCGCTGAGTCGTGCGCCAATCTCTATGCCACCGTCGGTATGCATCCCCACGATGCCAAAGACGTCGGCGAAGAGGAACTGCGGGAACTAAAAAAACTCGCCGCTCACCCGAAGGTGGTCGCTGTAGGCGAAACCGGTCTGGACTACTTTTACAACCATTCGCCGCGCGAAGTTCAACGCAGAGTCTTCGCGCAGTTCATTCGCCTGGCGGGGGAGACCGGACTCCCACTGGTCGTTCATGAGCGAGACGCTGCAAGCGAAACCGTGAAACTACTGCGCAATGAAGGCGCCGGGAAAATCCGCGGAGTGATCCACTGTTTCACGGGCGATTATGATGCGGCTCGGAACTACCTTGATTTGGGATTTTATCTCTCCTTCACCGGTATCATCACTTTCAAGAACGCGGAGCCGCTGCGCGAAGTTGCGCGTAAAGTACCGCTGGATCGGATGTTTGTCGAAACCGATTCGCCGTACCTCACGCCTGTTCCTCATCGAGGAAAGCGCAATGAGCCGGCTTACGTGAGGCTAATTGCTGAAACGGTTGCGACCGTAAAGGGGACAACCCTGGAAGAAGTCGCTCACACGACGACTCGCAACGTCCGACAGCTTTTTCGAATCTAAAAAAAGGGCGCGTCGCCGGTTTCATTATTGTCACGTCTCCTCATGCATGGTTAATAAAGAAAGTATCAAAGAGTCCATCGTTCACCGTTTGGCCGACCACGCCTGCCAGTCCCGCTGCACGAACGCGACTGATGTAATGTGACGGGTGCGATCTAACTTGTCTTGTCATTTCCGGTGCCACCCGCGCGCGCTTCGAAATAGATAACATCCAAAACGTAGCCAGACCAGGGGGTGAGCACGGTAACGCGACCCTGTTCGTCGGTCGTTAAATGCTTTTCCCACTTCGGCGGCCCAATCACAGTAACTTCTGTCTTGGCATGCCGCTAACGGCAACACCCTCGTCCTTCTGTTTCAGGGCGCACCGGTCGGCACCAATTCCAAGTCGAGTTTGGCGGCAGTCTCGGATCGACCCGCCTTAGTTAGCGTAATCGATCGTGCGCGTTCTACCACGAGTTGTAAGTCTTGTGAAATTTCAACCGATGCTGAGTCCTTGCAAGTTGTGCGTCGCCGACAGCCCACCCAACAGTTCGCCGGAGTAAGAATCGACGAAGACCGTGTTCTCGTGACCGAGATTGATGATAAGAAAAGCGGTGGGGTCCGACTTCACCGTGATGACTGCCGGAGGGACATCGGGATTGCCTTCGCGCACTTTCGCCACCAGTTCGTGCAAGCTCAGGCGTTTAGCTTCCGGACCGGGTGTGACCCAGCGGCCATTCCATTCCGAATACTCGGAGATCTGGGCTCGTACATAAGCACCACACCGGGGAAAGACATGATGAAAATCACCCGGCCAGTGATAACGCCGGCGAGAAGATGAGTCCAAAAATGAAGCGTTTCCATAATTCGACGTCCAAGTGGCTCTTCGAGCCCGCGCGCAGAGACAAGGACGCTACATGGAGAGCGTTGAGATCATAAAGAAGACCAGCAGAAAAAAGATCGTATCGATCATGGAGGATGATTTCGATGCGGGCCTTTTTTAAGTTTCCCTTTCTTTGCAGCCGCATTAGTGGGCCTCCGGTTGCGCGAGCAGGGCGAGTTCCAGGCGTGAGGCGAAGTATTCGATAGCCTCCATTTCTTTTTCTGCGCGGGAGGTAAAAATAGTTGTAGAGAATGAGAGTCAGAATCGCGATGAGCAGGCCGGTTGCCGTCGCGATAAGAGCCTCGGCGATGCCGCCAGTTAACGCGTGGGGCTGGCCCAGTCCGACGTCGGACATGATGCCGAAGGAGCTAATCATGCCAGTAATCGTGCCGAGAAGGCCCAGCAGCGGCGCCAAAGTGATGATGGTGTCGAGAATCACTAGACGACGCTTGAGAGTTGGCATCTCGCTCTGCGCCGCCACTTCCATGGCTTTGGAGTAGGAGGGGTTGGGGGTTGCGGTTCGCCAGGCCCCGGCGGCGAGAACCCGCGCGGCTGGTAATGGCGACTCCTGACCATCGGAGAGCGCTTCCTTCAGTTTCCCTTGCTCAACCAATGCGGAGCATCCGCTCTACCGGCTGCTTCGGGCTGATCCGGCGCCGGCATTTCAGTTCGACTCCTCCCCGGCACCAATCGCGCCGGCATGCTGGCGCACAGGCAACGGAGGGTTTTATTCCCGGGTGGTCGTGGCCGGGCTTTTCTTGGACCGCGTTGCTTAACCATAGCTTGCTTTATCTCGTAGGGCTCTGTGGTTTTCTCTGGCCATCCAGACCGAAGTCGCCACAAATGCCAGAAGCATCAAAGCTTGGGCCGCCAGCGTTTCCACGGTTGGATATATTCCCAAGAGCGGGACCTGCGGTGGAAAACCCACCGGCGTGCTCGGAACCCATCCGGCGGTTTGGAGCTCCTTGATCCCGTTGCCCGCGAAAATGAACGCCATAATGTAAAGCAAAGTCCCTGTCGCCCCGAAAAAGTATTTCAAAGGGATTCGCAGTCCGAGTTTGAGAATCGCAAAAGTCATAACAATGAGGCAAATCAAGCCCGTGATAAAGCCCCCGATCACCGCGCCGTGATTTTGCTCGTTCTGGAGCCAGAGCGCCTGATAGAACAGCACCACTTCGAAGGCTTCACGATAGACGGCAAAGAAAGAGATGCCTACGAGGGCGAAGATTCTTTTCGTCGAAAGGATGTCCTGAACCTTTTCTTGGATGAACGCCTGCCATTTTTTGGCCTCAGCCTTCGTATGAAGCCAGTAACCGACGTAAAACAACACGACCGCAGCGAACACACTGATAAACCCTTCCATGCTCTCGCGGTGCTGGCCGCTGAGAGTCAAGATCGTCTGGGTGGCAAGCCAGGTGAGGCCGCCAGCGACCAGGGCGAGAATCCAGCCCAGGTGGATGTAACGGGCGGCCTGTGTCGCGCCTATCACTCTCAACATCGCTAGGATTGCCGCCAGGATCAGAGCCGCTTCTAGACCTTCGCGGAGAATGATCATCGCCGAGTTCAAGAAGGAGTAATATCCGGAAAAACTATCTTCACGGGCCAGTATCTGGGCCGCTTCATCGAGCTTGGCCTCGATGTCCAGATCGCGCTTTTGAATTTCCTCGGCGGGCACTCCCAGCTTGATGGCATTACGGAACTCCGTGAACTGGCCTTCGAGCCCGCGTCCGAAAGAGGCATCCTTGGCGAACAAAATCGGCTCGGCCAGTTCAAGGCCATCGAGATAGGCTTCGATGGCCTTTTGATAGGCCTTTTCTTTTTCTCCTTTAGTATAGAGTTCCGAAGCTTCACGGAGTAGGGTGCGCGCAATCAGCAGGGGATCGGGGGGGTTCGTTTCCAGAAGTCCGCGTCGAAGGTAGGCTAACGCCTCTTTGAGGTGCGCCGCAGTCCAAGGAGACGAGAACGGACCCAAGGTAGGGTTCGGCGGTGACAACAAGGCATCCGTGGATTTTTGTGCGGTGTGAGCCTTAAGTTTTTCCAGCAACTGCTCGTCGGAGTTCGTTGCCAAGGTGGCGATGGTTGTGAGCTCCACGGGAACATTCTTCGATTGAAATAGCGCCGCGCCGGCCTGTGCTGATTTGGGGGAAAAGCGCAGGGACAATACATAAAAGGCGACTTGCCAGCGCTGCTCCTCTGAGAGAGCGGCGAAGGAAGCCATCGCGGTATTTTCCACCCCGAAGCTGACCGCGTTGAAAGCCTTGAAAGGAGAGAGCCCGGCCATAAATTCCGCATCGGTAAAATTGGCCGGCACGGGATTTTTGGGGTTCATCGTGGCGCGACTGGGGCCGTCGCCTTTGCCAGTCTCGCCGTGGCACTGTGCGCAGTTCTCCAAATAAATTGTTTTGCCGCTCGCCAGAGAGGGAAGCTGTTTGGGATAGGGAACGATATTATAGGTGGCGAGCAGTTTCTGCTTCGCGCCATTGGCAAGCTCCGCCACAGCTTTTGGGTCGGCTTTGTTTTCGATTTGATTGGCGAGAGATTTGAGACTCGGTTCAACGCCGGCCTTATCGACCCTGTCGGTCTCCTTGAGTTGCTTGACGAGTTCCAGGGTCCGCTTGGAAAATTCCTGCATCTCCGTGAACTCATCCTGGCTGACGATTTTCCCGTCTTGGACGGCGTTCTTGTAATCGCTGCCGAGATAATCAAGTAAGGCCACGAGTCTTCTTGCCTCATCTTCGGCGAAAGCCGTGGGGGCGGCGAACAACAAGACCAGAAAAACCAGTACAGCCGATCTACCGGCTACGGCATACCCTCGTAGACGTGGCCAACGTCGAGATCTGGTTCGGTTCACAGGCCATAGTGTCCAAAATGACCGCATATGGGATTAAGCCTGGGCCGTCAGGAGAAATCGTTTCCTAATCCACGCACTGAGGCCGTCCATGGCCAGAACGACCACGAGGATCAACAACAAGACACTGGCCAGACGCCGGTATTCGAGCGTTTGGAGATAGACCTGCATTACAAAACCAAGCCCGCCCGCGCCGACAAAGCCCAGGATCGAAGAAGCGCGAATGTTATATTCGAGCATGAAGAGCAGCTGTGTGAGAATCGCATTGGCGCCCTCCGGGAGAAAAACGAAGCGGACGAGGTGAAGCTTGGAGGCGCCGGTGCTGCCCACTGCCTCTAAAACTTCAGGATCTGTGCCTTCAAAGAGATCGGAATAAATCTTCGCGAGGTACCCTACAGTGTAGGCGGCGATGCCAAACGTCCCGGCCAGCGGCCCGAGGCCAAACAGGATGACAAAGATGATTGCCCATAAAAGCACCGGTATCGTTCGAACTCCAGCGGCAACAAAGCGGGCAAGGCTCGATAGAATAGTTGGAAAAAGATTCCGGGTTCCCAAGATGCTCAACGGGAGAGAAGCGAGAAAGCCGAGCATGGTGCCGGCGAAAGACATGAGCACGGTTTCCCATAGGGCCCGCCCCGCCACCGGAAGCACGGAAAAGTCGGGCGGGACCATATCCGACGTCAGAATGCCTAGATTGCGCAAGCCACGGATCAATTTCCCACTGTCAAAGAACCCCAGCTCATTCAGGACGATGCCCAAGAGCAGGGCGATTAGAGCGGTGATGAGGAGATTCGTCTTCATTGAAGCATCTCGGCGGCGGCCGATCCCTGCGACAGCGCCGG
>JAHKKJ010000399.1 GCA_020027655.1 Deltaproteobacteria bacterium
TTGTTCTTCTCGATGGAAACTTGTTCAGGATATGTGCCAGCTTGAATTCGGACGATGTTACCGGACTGTGCGGCATCAACGGCGTCTTGAATCGTAGTATAGCAAGGGGATTTTCCGTCACAGGACGGATCCGTGCGATTTACGTAGAGGATGGTTTGCTGTTGCGACTCTACAGGCCATGCATAAAACAAGGCGAACAAGATAACCAAGCCTAGAAGTTTTCTCACAGTTGCCTCCCGATGCTTGAGCGAAGAAGACAAATCAAATCGGCTTTATGAAACCAAAAAATGCGGCCGAATATATTGAATGTGTATCTAGGCTGTCAATGGGGGGGTTAGTCGGAAAACATCCTGGTGGAGATGGATGCGCAGCTTGTCAGCGGTGACTTTCGTTCGACGATCACACCACTGTAAGATTGATTTACATTTCGCAGCTGAAAAATTCATGAGCTTTGAAAAGGCACTTAGTTTAGAAGACTACCTTGGAACTATAAGATCTGGGCCGCGACCGCGCCGCTAAGGGGGCTCAAAGTTTGTCCGTCGACTCGGAGCATATAGCAGATCACGCACGCACCAATTCTCAAACTCGATTCCCCAAGAAATGCGTAGGGCCGATTTCAAGTCACTGAATAGATCTCGATTCCCTTTTTGATTGAAGATGGCACTCCGCAACCAAGATGGAAAGCGAGTCGTTTTACTAAGTAAAATCAAATTACATTTGAGAAATCTAAAATTTATCAACTCCCACAGGGAAGTTATAAGCTTCCTAGGACTCCGCCGTAAATGAGTGTACAACCATTTTACAACCTTTGGCGGAGGAATAATTTTTAAGTATCTAGTTTTATTACCGAATTAAATGGATGCGCTTTTGCTATCGACAACCTGGAAGGATTCTTCCTGGTTATGGAACTGCGCACGCATCCGTTTATGTCCTACCGCGGCCGTCCCAACTGGCCTCCCCGTTGGGTTTGGCTTGGTGGAAAGAAAAATGAACGCCCAACAGGCGAAGTCGGCGTTCTGAAAGAGGTCAGCAGATACTCGCTTTTGTCGTCGGACGGATTAACGCTGGTAATTGAATATAATGAAAGCGCGTATATGGGCTTGCTGTTGTTTGATGATTTTGGGTTTTGCCGCAAAATTCACGATCTCTTAAAAACCCTTCGGGATCGTCCTATTGCGGAAATTGGTAGCCTGGATATATAAGCCCAGCAACTTTACATCTGTCAGATCATGTTCCAGTTTTCGCGATGGCTCGTGGCTGGGGTCTTTTTGGCCGGCCTGCCTCTTGCGCTTGAACGGAATGACTCTTGAGTTTCGCTTCCTTCCAGCACAGTAGCCCCTGACGTATGTAATCGGGATAGAGCTGAAGGGTTTCACAGATATTCTCAAAAGAGAAAAACCAATCACTGTCTTTTTCCAGAATCCACTCTTCTGCTTCTTGGAATAATCTCTTTTCTCGTTCGCGCTGTGAAAGTACATACTTCTGAAAACATTCAATCGCATTATCCAACACCGCCAGCATCAGCCCCTCTTCTCCCTCGCGGATCTGTTTTTTGTACAATCTCTCAATGACTCCACGATCCACCGGGTCGAATGAAGCCCATCCGTCAGTCACAGATCTTTCATAATTGTTTCTTCTCAGCATAAGTGTAGTTCCTCAAACAGGCTGATCCGTTTATCGCAGGAACGATAAGTGATGCGGCTCAAGCGCAGTAGTTGTGCCATGGCCAACGATGACGCGCTGTCAAATTCTGTCCCGTTTTTTCAGTAGCGATCGCGTAGGAAAGAAGGCGAACCGGACCGTGACCGGGTTTGCGATTTCCAAGACAGGCAAAGTTGCCAGGAGTCAGTATCCCAACCGTCTGAATCTGGCCTCTTGCTATAATCCTTGACGGAACTACCAAAGCAGGGGACAATACGCCGCTAGGAACGGAGGCCCACAATGCAGTTAAAACTTGCCATAGAAGAGGCAGGAGCCTCGACAGCGAACAAGTCAACGGCTCAGTACAGCATCGTGGCTTCCTGCAACAAATGCGCTGGAATGCATGACATGGGGATCTCTGTCACGATGGAAAATGGCCCGGGCAGCAAGCAGAGCATCGGCGAACTATACGATGGGAAAAGCCTTCCAAAATCCCTAGCGAACCTTACCCAAAATAGTGTCACATGCCCTAAGACAGGCAGGCAGTCTACCCAGAGAAACAACCATCAAATCTTTTTAGTGCCAACGAAGAATTGATCGAACGCCCCGGTTCGTTATCGTTCTTGTCGCCGGGGAGGCTTATCTATCGCGGTGGGCCTGGTAATTGCGGACAGGTTTTGGAGTTCGCTCTTTCCCTCTGACAACCAGCGCCCAAGCAATCCGATAATTACAGTGCTTGCACCAGCCGCTCACCGCTCGGATCGACGAGCGGTATGGAAGTCGAGACACTATGACGCCGAAATAACCCGCGCACTTGGGACAGCTTCGGGCGAGATATTTTGCCACTTGGGGTGCATGAACGGTTTTCATACGCAGGCAAGAGAGCAAAACGCACACCACAGGTAAAGTCTGGAAACGCGTCGCACCTTAGCGACAGAGTTAGAACAATTTGACAGCCTCTCGTGTCAAATTGTCAATCAATGGCAATATCGGGTCTTCCCCTCTGGCTCGCTTAACAAACGCGTCAATCTTTGTTTGCTAGTTTTACGCGCCGACGAGAGCCGCTTCGAATAGCTAAGGAATTCTCGTTGGGTTGGCAGAAAAACCTTCGGTCGTTGCAGCGGAGGAAGAAGAGAAAATGGCACAGTATCTTGGCGGATCGCTAAGGGAGGATGAATTTTTCGATCGTGGCTTTCATCAGCTCCATTGAGACCGGTTTTTCCAGGTAATCCACCATCCCTATCCCCAGCACTTTTCCTTTCCACTGCCTGGAACTCCAGGCCGTTTGAGCAACAATCGGAATATGCGCGGTGTTGGGATTCCCTTTTACAGCCTTGGCTGCATCGATACCGGAAATATCAGGGAGGTCAAGATCCATCAGAATCAGGTCGGGTTTTTCGGCAACCGCCTTTTCTATTGCCTCTGCCCCGTTCGCAGCCTCTATTGTTTCGTAGCCACAAAAACGCCTCAGTGTGGCGACTAGAATCGTCCGCAAGTCATCACGATCTTCAACTACCAGGATTCTATGGCTCATCGGTTCTCGATTGTGCTACGCGCTCCGGACGTCACTCGCCGTTGCTGAAGACATCGTGGCGCTATTAGGTGCGCGACAAAAAGCGCCCGTGGTCAACACTATGATTGCGCCAATTCCTTCGCCCCAACAGCAATGATCGCTGTGTCTTTACTCGGCATCTCCAACACGGTCATGAAGATGTGAGGCATACCTTCCATGCGAATGCCTTGAGTTAGCTCAACGGAAGTACCTACCTTGAGCGGTTGCGCGATCTTGACTGCCTTGACTTGACTGTTCGGGGCCGTCCCGGTCACTTCAACTACGATGGCGTCATTGGTTATTTGGATAATTCTTAACTCAAGGTGATTTTCACCTCTGACCGGATAATTGAAAACAAACTGTTGCGGCGGTTGAGCGGCCAAGCTTATCGGCCGTATGGATGGATTTCTAAAGCCTAGTGCGGCCGCTTTAGACCGATACAGGTTCGTTTCGAGCGACGCCACTCTTTCTGTTAAGCTCTTTGTTCTTTCTTCTAATTTCGTCAAGAGAACTTTCGCGTCGGCGATCGCTGTGTTGGCACCCTCTGTAGCAAGGGGATTCTTTTTCTTGGCTAGAGCTTGCATGCTTATGTCGTTCGTTACGTCCCCGTAAAATAGTGAAACGATCCCTACAGTCGCTGCTGTCAAGAGACCAGCAACGGTCACGTGCTTCAAGATATTCGGCTTTTTATGGGCTTGTGACGATCTTGCCGTATCGCTGAGAAACTCCGGCGGATCGAACTCAAACTCTAGTTCGGGCTGGCTCATAACGGCACCTCGCAGTTTCCAGTCCGAACCTGAGCAACGGCAATGCCATCATGCAAAGGGTTGTTTTTTTTGCGAAAGGAGCGGGAGATTTGTGAAGATTTTGGCCAAAAATGTGAGCTTATGGACAGGAATGGCCAAAATTCTCGACTATTTTTCTATTTAAGCTCAACCTTATCCAATGTTGGAAGGTTGACAGGTGTTTTCCCGTGCTGGGGCCTAGCTGATGGATTAGTAGGCGTGGAGTCAAAGCCCAACGCTCCCACCACCGAATCGAGTGAGTGGGTACTCAATTCGGTGGCTCTATGGACTCGTTTTTCTTTGGTTCCAACCACTTCTCCAGGTAGCGGCCCGCCACATCGCGCCCACCCAAACCAAAAGCCAACGCAAGCGCCAGACAAACCGCGCCGAAGACCAAGATGAATGCCCAGATCACGATCTCCGAGGCAATATCCAGAATTTCAAAGATACCCGCCACAACAAAAATAACCGTGCCTAAGTAGGCGGCCCGACCGATCGAAGCCGCTTGCTCTAGTCCCGCGTTGGCACAAGAAGTTCGAACAACCGTGTCAAGGAAATTTGCGAAATACAGCCCGAGAATCAGCACAACGAGGGCGGCGACGATCTTCTGAATATATAAATAAATG
>JAHKKJ010000400.1 GCA_020027655.1 Deltaproteobacteria bacterium
TGGTTATAAGAAAGCATAGTCTCTGTGTAGGTTAATTACGGAAAATCAACATGTTATTTGATTTCGCCAACGTCCTGGTGTTCACCGCACTAGGGCTCGGATTCGTCGGTGTCAACCTCCTGATTGGCAAACTGCTACGGCCTTCGAACCCGCAGGAGCGTAAACTCTCGACTTATGAGTGCGGGGAGCCGGCAAGCGGTAGTGCCTGGGTCAATTTTAATATACGATTTTATCTCGTCGCATTGATCTTTATCATATTCGAAGTGGAAATTGCCTTTATCTTTCCAGTAGCGGCGGTGTTCCGGCGCTGGATCGAGAACGGACAAGGGCTGTTTGCCTTTGTCGAGATTATGATTTTCGTTGGAATTCTTTTTCTTGGCCTGATCTACGCCTGGGCCAAGGGCGACTTGGAGTGGGTGAAGAAAGTCAGGGTTTGAGTCCTTGCAGTGAGGGTATTGCATGAAGCCATTACTTAACTCATTACCGGAAACGGTCTTTACCACCAAAGTGGATGACTTGCTCAATTGGGGGCGGGCCTCCTCACAGTGGTACATGCTATTCGGTTTGGCTTGCTGCGCCATAGAACTTATGCAGACAGGCGGGCCGCGGGCTGACCTGGACCGCTTCGGGGCGGTTCCACGCGCGACGCCGCGTCAGTCGGATCTGATGATCGTGGCCGGGACGTTGACCTATAAGATGGCCAAGCGGACCAAGCTTCTCTACGACCAGATGCCTGATCCAAAATACGTTATTTCCATGGGCAGCTGCTCAAACTGCGGCGGCCTTTTCCAGCTAGCTTACTCCGTATGTAAGGGCGTGGACAAAATTGTCCCCGTGGATGTTTATGTACCGGGATGCCCGCCGCGACCTGAGGCGCTCACGGAGGGGCTCCTGCGGATTCAGGACAAAATGATGCGGGAACGCTGGCTGGTTAAGCCCTCGCGTCCGTCGGGGAATGGGGCTGAGGCTTAGGGGATGGAGGTCCAAGAGATTTATCAACAGCTCGAGAAGCAGTTTCCCGGAAAGGTTGGTGAGTTTAAAGGGGATGTGCCGGAACCTTATTGCACAGTGAGTCCAGAGGCGATTGTGGAAATCAGTCGCTTCTTGCGCGACGACCCCAACTTAAAGTTCGAAGTTCTCTCCGATCTCACCGCGCTTGATTGGCCGAAAGAGGAAAAAATCCAGGTCGTCTATCATCTCTATTCCTACTCGAATAAATCACAGATCGTTTTAAAGGTGGATTTGCCGCGAGACAACTCTAAAATTCCAACCTTGGAAGGGGTCTGGAAGGTGGCTAATTGGTTCGAGCGCGAGGTCTTCGACCTCTTCGGGGTGATCTTTGAAGGTCACAGTGATCTTCGACGGATCATGTTACCCGAAGATTGGGTCGGGCATCCGCTGCGTAAGGACTACGTCGAGGAGGAGGAGTACGACGGCATCAGCACCCAGCGCGCTCCATTGGTAGAAAAACTACTCCGCTAGAAAAAAATATATGAACGAGACTGCGCCGGTTCAAAGCCAAGGTTTTTACGCGGAAGAGATGACCATCAGCGTCGGGCCGCAACACCCCAGCACCCACGGCGTGTTGCGCTTCGTGGTCAAGACCGATGGCGAAGTGATCAACGAGGCGATTCCCGATGTCGGTTACCTGCATCGCTCCATCGAGAAGATCGGCGAGAAAGTCACCTGGCATGGATACGTGCCATACACGGATCGGGCCGACTATCTTGCCGCCATGTTCGCCAACCAAGTTTTCTGCATGGCGGCGGAAAAGCTCGCTGGAACAGAAGTTACACGCCGGGGGGAATTCTGTCGGGTGATCGCATGCGAGCTTAATCGGATCGCCAGCCACTTGATCTCCGTCGGCACCTTCGGCCAGGACATCGGCGCCATGACGCCGTTCGTCCACGCGCTGCGGGAGCGGGAGACCATCAATAACCTGATGGAAGAGATTTGCGGCGCGCGGCTAACTTACAATTACATTCGCATCGGCGGGGTCGGCTACGACATCCTCCCGGAGACCTGCACTCGCATCACCGAGTTCTTGGATCATTTCGAACCGATTGTCGATGAATTCAATCGCCTGCTATCGAATAACAAGATATTTATCGAGCGGCTTGCCGGCGTCGCGGTGATCAGCAAGGAAGATGCTTTTTCGTACAATCTTGTGGGCCCGAACTTGCGCGGTTGCGGGATAAAGTGGGATATCCGGCGCGATATTCCCTATTCCGTGTATCCCGAACTTGAGTTCGAGGTTCCGGTTGGAACCGGTCAAGTAGGCACCCTGGGCGATAGTTATGACCGTTATTGGGTGCGTATCCGCGAGTTACAGGAAAGCTGCAAGATCCTGCGTCAATGTTTAAAGATGTTTCCCAAGGGGCCAGCCATTGCCAAAGTGCCGCGCAAATTCAAACCGCCGGTGGGAGAATGTTACGCCCGGGTTGAGGCGCCACGCGGCGATATGGGTTTTTACGTCGTGAGTGACGGCAGCGAATATCCCTATCGAGTGCGAATCCGCACCGGTTCGTTCACGGCCATGAGCATCATTGACAAGCTCAGCAAAGGAATCATGGTCGCCGATCTTATCGCTCTCATCGGCAGCCTCGACGTGGACGCTCCGGAAATCGATCGGTAAATTAGAATTTCGAGTCCATCATGCAAGCTTATATCGACCAGCTGATACGAGATGGCTATTTTGCGGGAATGCCTAAAGAGGTTGTTTATGCCGTTGCCATGGTACTGGCCGCGTTTATCGTACTCTCCGTTTTCGTTGCTCCACTAGCGGGAGTGACAAGCTGGCTTGAGCGGCGTGTGTGGGCCAGAATGCAGTCCCGCGTGGGGCCGAACCGGGTGGGGCCGCAAGGAATTCTTCAATGGTTGGCGGACGGCATCAAGAATTTGCTCAAAGAAGATCTGATACCTTCTGCGGCGGACGCAAAGCTTTTTTCGCTGGCACCGTATGTCGTCTTCGTGGGATTTCTTTGCGCCTTCGTGGTCATTCCTTTCGGAAGCCAGCTCATCGTAGCGGATCTTAACATCGGCATCCTTTATATTTTGGCTGTGACTTCTTTGGTCGTCGTCGGAATCCTGATGGCCGGATGGTCCTCCAACAACAAATGGTCCCTGCTGGGCGGTATGCGCTCAGCGGCGCAGATCGTGAGCTACGAAATTCCCGCCGGTTTATCGATTCTCACCATCGTTTTCCTCGCGGGCACGATGAGCATGCAGGGAATTATAAAAGCCCAAGGTTGGGCGCCGTGGGATTGGTTCCTATTTAACAATCCTTTCACCTTCGCAGCATTTTTCCTCTACTTCACGGCGGCATTGGCCGAAGGTAACCGAACACCGTTCGACATCCCGGAGGCTGAGTCGGAACTCGTCGCCGGTTACGTCACCGAATATAGCGGCATGCGTTTCTTGTTTTTCTTCTTTGCCGAATGGGGAAACCTTTACGTGATTGGCGCAGTGGCCACCACACTCTTTTTAGGGGGTTGGCAGGTTCCGCCGGTCACCAGTGATCCAATCCTTCTCGGCGTACTTCAGTTTGTGGTGTTTTTCCTCAAGGCTTATCTCTGGGTGTTCATTGCGATGTGGGTGCGGGCGACGTTGCCGCGAGTTCGAGTCGATCAGCTCATGGCGCTCTGCTGGAAGTACATGGTGCCGCTATCGTTTCTCTGCTTGCTGGGAACCATCTGCTGGATGCTCGTATTCCCGAAAGGCAATCAGATTTTTAGCGTCGCGATGTTTGTTTTGGGGCTGCTGATCGTGGCTTATTTTTTCAAGCGCGTGGTCTTTCAAATCCGTCACGCGCGACCGGAGCTTTACTTTAAACCGCATATTTAATTTTTGTTCGAGGACTTATGAGTGTTGCGAGTTACGTTAAAAATATCAAGGACACGGTAACCTCGGTTTTCGAGGGGATGACCATTACCTTTTCACACCTGGTTCGCCGTCCGATGACGATCCAGTACCCGGACAAGATTCCAGTACCGATCCAGGAAACTCTGCCGCGGCGCTATCGGGGGATTCTCGAAGTCGATATGGATATCTGCACCGGTTGCTTGGCTTGCGAGAGAGACTGTCCGATTACTTGCATCACGATCGGCATCGAAATGGACAAGGAGACTAAGCAACGGAATTTTACTCATTTCGATATTGATATTTGCAAGTGCATGTACTGCGGGCTCTGTGCGGAGGCTTGTCCCACCGGTTCGATTCGTCACTCTCAAGAATTTGAGGGGGCGAGTTACAACCCGGCCGGGTTAGTTCGCCATTTCGTGACGCAGCCAGCACCGCTTTACAAACCAAAGAAAGGCGGGGAGACAGATCCGAAGCTGGCGGAGAAAGTCGACACCGGGCTGAAGTATTTGGATGAATTCGCCACGCCGGACGGAGGGGCAGCCGCCGAGGAGGGGTAGGCAGCAAAAAGCGGGGCGAGACCTGTAAAACTCTCAGCACCTCTTGATCCCAGACCGATCTTCCGGTATTTGAGCCAAAAAGTCTTTGGCTTTCTAAGACCCCAAAAACTAAACGAGCTATGGATCTCTCGACGGCAGTTTTTTATCTGGTCGCTATCGTCACGGTGGGTTCTGCGCTCATGGTCG
>JAHKKJ010000401.1 GCA_020027655.1 Deltaproteobacteria bacterium
CAGCCCCTTGTTCTTCATTTCAAAAGCCTGTGTGCCGCTTGGGCCGATGGCGATCGGATAGCGACCGCGCGCGACGAAGTCCAAGAGCTGGCGCTCGTCGTTCGAGAGCGCGACTTCCTGCGTAGTGAAAAGCTGTCGAATGAAATTTTTGCCGAAGCCTTGCGACTCTTTGATATACCAAAACGTCACCCAGCCTTGACTGGCGCCGGCGCGGGCGGGATTGAGCATGGTGAGCTTCCCTTTCCACTCCGGGCTAAGAAAATCTTTCCACGACTTGATCTTGCCGGAGGGCACAAGGTCGCGGTTGTAGACAAACGCCACCTGCAAGCGGTTACCAAAGACCAGATTGTACTTTTCAGTATTGTCGGAGAAATCGAATTTGCCTCCCTTCCACTTTGCGACATCCTGGCTCTCCGGTCCGACCAGGTACGGCTGGATAGGGACGATCGCGTTGGCGGGAATCAGGCTCTCGATCGCCGTGATCGTGCCCGCAATAACCAAGTCGGTCCGATAAACGCCGGCCGAGAGCTCGTTGAGAAGCTTGGGCGCCACTTGAGCACCCGCCATCCCGTTGTAGTCCACCTGTATGCCGGGATACTTCTTCTGAAACCCCTCTGTAAAGGCGTCCCGGACGTCTGCCCCCGCCGGTCCCATAATTACCACTCTTCCTTCTCCCTTGGCTGCCGCGACGGTTTTTTCCCATTCGGCAGCCTTGGGAGCAGACGCAGCAACGGCAAGTGCCGCAAAGCATAGAACTCCTATGCCTATGGTTGATGCCAAAGCAAGTTTGCATTCCATGGTGAGATCTCCTTTTAGCGGACCAACGCTTGGAATTTTTCACGGCGGATTCTAGTTGCCAAGTTCTCGCCCGTCAATCAGCCAATTGTTTCTAATGGAGAAATTGTCAATTGCAAATTTGTATGATACCCAACACCCGCGGGTAAGAAGTATAGATAGGCATCGCCGACTCAGGCGTCTAACAGCGGCTCGTAGCTGAATTCGTTAGGGAGGTCGGAGCCATCCGGAGGCCGGAGCAATCATGATGAAAACTTTAAAGTTGTTGATCGTTTTTACCTTGGCGGTCTTGCTCTTGAGCAGGCCTGCGTACGGTCAAGCCGACGCAGAGGCAATCTTGGCGAGCGTCAATGCCCTACCGCCGAAACAAAGAACGGAAGTCTTAATCGCGGAGGCGCGCAAAGAGGGGTTCATTGAATGGTATGGCTCGCTCTTGGTTCCGGAAGCCATGCAAATTATCGAAAAGTTCAGACAGCGATACCCGTTCGTCGACGTCAAGTATTCCCGCGCCAGCGGGACACAGGTCATCAATCGATTTCTCACTGAGTCGAAGGCAGGTTCTTACCGAGCCGACGTCGTCGGTGCCCGTAGCAATTTCCATCCTACTCTGATGAAAGCAGGCTTGGTTGCCAAGAACCTGGCGCCATTTCGGCAGGAACTTCGGGACGGCTTCATCGATAAAGCCGGTTATCTTCTTGGCCAGCACACCTTCGGCCTCGTGATCGGTTACAACACTCGAAATGTCCCGCCGAGCAAGGTTCCTCAGTCGTATCAAGATTTGCTAAGTCCGGAGTGGAAGGGACAAATGGCCCTGGATCTCGAGTCTCACGACTGGCTTGCCGGTATTCTTGACACCATGGGAGAAGAGAAAGGGATGGATTTTGCCAAGAAACTCGCGGCGCAGAATGTCCACGTCCAGCGCGGTCATTCTCTGTTGTTGCAGCTCGTGGCTGCCGGCGAGTTGAAAGTCGAAATCGATGCCTATCACTATCAGATAAACGAGTTCAGGAAAAAAGGTGCCCCCCTGGATTTAATCATACCCGATCCGATGGTGGTTAAAGAACCAAGCGGAATTTGGATTTCCAAACGCGCTCCTCATCCTCACGCCGCTGCTCTGCTCGTCGACTTTCTTTTTTCTCGTGAGGGGCAGCAAATCCTTGCCGGGCTATCCGTCCTAGTCGCGAGAAAGGATATCGCGTGGGACTTTGGCGGGAAGCAGATAAAGGCCATCCATGTTCTCTCGGCAGAGAAGTGGGGGCCGAAGTATAACGATCTGGCGCGGCAGTTCGATGAGATATTCCGAAAAGCTAAATGAACAGTAAGCGAAGAAAGGGAGCTAAACTTTCAAAGTTTTTTTCTCACCGTTGCAGACGCGAGCACCCTTGAGTTCTTTTCTAGGCGGTTATTTTCTGACATTCATTTTAGCTCTTTTAGAGCCTCCGCAACAAAACTTGCGTCGATGAGCTGTCTCATATCCACGGGTCCGCGCGCCTTAAGGTCAGGCGTGCTCTCCCAGACTGCTCGGATGCTTTCTATATCAGGAGTCGGCTCTGAGCGAATAAACCTTCGACTCTCCGCAAGGAGGCTTTCAATATCAGCATCCGGCAACTTGTACTGTTTTCTCAGATAGGCCTTCGTCGCTTCGGAGCCAGCTCTCCAAGCCCTGATCGCGTCTAACAAGCCGCGGACAAGCGCCTGAGCCGCCGCCCGCCTTTCCTTGATGAGGTTATCGTTCAAGATAACAATCTGGTTCGCGAATGTCGCGTTAATTGTTGACAGATCGAAGATCACGACGAGCCCTGCTTTTTTGGCCGACGGCACGAAAAATGGCGTTACGATGGCTCCGTCTACCCCGCCGCTAATTAGGGCGGCGGCTCGCGCTGAAGAATTGCCAATCTGCAGGATTTGGACGTCTTTGTCCGGGTCCAATCCCCATTGGCGGACGAGGAACCGCGTCTGGATATCCGAGAAGGATCCATAACGGCTGACAGCGATCCTTTTGCCCTTCATCTCAGCAGGGCTCTTGATACCGGGCCGGGCTACAAAAAGATGCTGGAACTGGTCGATATTAACCATAATGATCTTCATGGAGACGCCTGCGGCCATGACTCTTAGCGCGTCGGTCGCGGTGATGGCCGCCGCCTGGGCTGTTCCCGATGCCACAACTTGGGACGCGAGGACTCCACTATTGACATAAATTAAAGTCACTTCCAGGCGCTGCTTTTTAAAAAATCCATCTTCGTGAGCGAACTTAATCACGTCGCTCAGGCCTCCCGTGCCCGAGTAGACTAAGTTTAGCGAAGCGAGTTGGGCGAAGCAGACCGAATAATTGATAACAAAGAATATGATAAACAAAGGTAAAGTTCTTCTAGCGTCTATCATCGACGTTCTCTCCAACCTTTCCGATACGCTCGCCCATAAATATCCTCGTCTGGAGCTCCTCTTATTTCGATCAATTCCAAACTTGTGCTGCCGTTTCCATCATGAGGTCGATCTTTCGCCACTGCTCGTCTTCGCTCATAACTCTGTAACCAGCACCGCCCGAGAACCCACATTGAGGACTGAGCGCCAATTGGTCGAGTTGGAGAAAGCGGCTGGCCTCCTCGATTCGGCGCTTTAGGTCGTCGACGCTCTCCGGTCGGCCTATCTTTGTAGTGATGAGTCCCAAGACCGCCACTTTTTCTTTAGGGATAAAACGAAGTGGCTCAAAGCCTCCTGAACGCGCACTATCGTATTCCAGAAGAATACGATCATGGTTGAGACCAGTGAACAAGCGCTCGGCTATGGCATCGTATGTCCCTTGCCGACGCTCCCCGCCGGGGCGGTTGCCGCGGCAAATGTGTATGCCGAATGTAATCTTCGGAAAACCTGCGATGACAGCATTTTCCGCTTTTACCGAGCGCGCCAAATTGGCCATTGGATCTTCACCACGATTCCTCATCTCTTCCAGTAATGTAGGGTCCACATAAGCGGTATAACTGGGTGCATCGATCTGGATATAGCTGCACCCAGCTTCGACCAATTCGCTTATCATGCGCCGCTGGAGAGCGACGACGTCAGCCAAGAACTCATCCATGCCGGAATACACTGAATACGAATTCTCATAGTTAAAGCGTTGGCAAATGCGATCAAGACTCAACAGAGTCACTTTGACGGGCTTGTTAGCAACGCTTTTAGCGAAGAGATACTCTTCCAACGGTTGGTTCCGGACGAGTGAGAGCCGATCGGACACAGGCTTTCGCCCCGCGAGAGCTGGGGTTTCTTCGGAGTCGAGCTCCGAACGTCGCTGTTGCAACAGGACAGTGTTTTTCGGTGCTCTAAAACCGCTGACCGAGCTGCCAAAACTGTCCTGAAAACTTACGCGGCGAAATTCCCCGTCATTCACGACGGGAAGATTATGGGCTTCTTGATCGGCAATGACCTCTCGGATCGCCTCGTCCTGGGACTGTCTTAGCTCATTCTCGCTGGCTTCACCCGCCGCATGCCGATTGAAAACCTCCACCAATCGCGCGGGGCGTATCAGGCTCCCTACATGATCCACCCGCATCAGACTAAGGTAGTCTTTTGATTCCGTAACCATAGATCCCTCTTCTCGGTCGCTGCATCCATTAGTCAGTTCATCATTTCCGATGACTACGATAAAATGTTTAGTCAGAATTGTCAGGTGAGTATTTTAGAGGAATCCGCCTCTATCCGCCCGCCCGTGCGCGCGTTGCGGCGAGGGATTCAGCTGCCGCACGAACGACCTGCGGGACGTCGATTGCCGTCATATGGCCTCCCCGTTTAAGAATGCGCCCGTCGAC
>JAHKKJ010000402.1 GCA_020027655.1 Deltaproteobacteria bacterium
GCGGTCGTCGGCTCATCCGCAATGAGCAACTTGGGTTGACAGGCCAGCGCCATCGCAATCATGACCCGCTGCCGCATACCGCCGCTCAACTCGTGAGGGTAACGATCGGCCATCGTCTTGGGTGACGGCAAGCGGACCAGGCCAAGGATATGCTCGGTGAAATCGCGCGCTACTTTCTTCGAATAACCCATATGGACGCGGTAGCACTCCGCGATCTGTTCGCCGACTGTGAGCGACGGATTGAGAGAAGTCATGGGCTCCTGAAAAACCATAGAGATCTTGCGCCCGCGGATTTTTTCCATCTCGCGCGCGCTTTTCTTGAGCAGATCTTCTCCTTCGAACAGGATCTCGCCGCTGACGATCTCGCCCGGAGGGCAAGGAATGAGACGTAGAATCGACAGGGAAGTGACGGTCTTACCGCAGCCGGTCTCGCCGACAATCCCGAAGGTTTCGCTCTCTTCCAGCGAAAAGGAGATATTTTGAGCTGCCGTTAACGTGCCGCGCTTGAGATGAAAATGGATGCTAAGATTTTTGACCTCAAGAAGAGGGGTGCCCATCTCTATCGCTCGTACTGGCGCGGATCAAAAACATCTCTCAGACCATCGCCAAGGAGGTTAAAGCCTAAAATGATCAGAGAGATCGTCAATCCCGGAAAAAAAGCGGCCATGGGTTGAAGCTGCAGAAAAGGCGTTACTTCTTTCAACATCAGGCCCCAGCTCGCGGTGGGCGGCGGCAATCCGAGTCCGAGAAAGCTGAGCGACGATTCGGCCAGAATAGCGTGTCCGAAATCAAGGCTGAGACGAATTAGAAGCGGCGACAAGCAATTTGGCAGAACCTGGAGAAAAAGGATATTGAAATCAGACTCTCCCGTCATGCGCGCCGCCTCAACGTACTCTTTTTCTTTCTGCGCCAACACGACGCCGCGAACGATGCGCGCGTACGAAGGAATGGAGTTTATACCGAGAGCAATATAGAGCGAAAAAAGCCCTCCGCCCATCGAGGCGACGAGCGCGATCGCCAAGAGGCGTCCCGGAAACGCCATGATCGAATCCATGACCCGCATGATCGCGGAGTCAACCCAACGCCCGGAAAAACCGGAAATGGCCCCGAGCGGAATGCCGAAGAAAGCGCCAAGGAAAACCGCCCCGATTGCGACCTGAAAAGCAGTGCGCGCGCCAAAGACAAGCCGGCTGAACGTGTCGCGTCCCAAGTAGTCCGTACCCAGCCAATGGTCACTGCTTGGCCCCTTGAGGCGATTCGCTATGTTGATCTCATATGCGTCATGCGTGGCGATGTAGGGCGCCAGGAGAGCCGTCAGAAGCCAGGTCCCGACGATCACAACGCCAAAGAGGGCCAGGCGATTGCGGGCAATAACCCGGCACGCCGCAAGAAAGCCGGAGACATAGGAGTTCACAGTATCGGCCGCGGTCCACTCGGGTCTGGCTAAGGCTTCTTCCTTCATACCTTCCTGTTACTCGAGCTTGATTCGTGGATCCAACCACTTGTAGACGACGTCCACGCACAGATTGATGAACACATAAGTAACCGCGATCAGCAGTACCGCTCCTTGTACAATCGGGTAATCGCGCGAGTAGATTCCCTCGATCAAGAGCCTCCCCACCCCAGGCCAAGAAAATACGGTCTCAACAATAGTCGAGCCGCCGAGAAGCCGCGCCGTCTGCAAGCCCACGACCGTGACCGCCGCGATCAACGAATTTTTGAGCGCGTGCTTGATGATGACCATGCGTGAGGGCAGGCCCTTAGCCCAGGCGGTGCGCACATAGTCTTGCTTGAGCTGTTCCAACATCTCCGCCCGTATGTAGCGCGTCAGCGGCGCCGCCAGATCCGTTCCCATCACGATCGCCGGCAAGCAAGCGTGCTGGAGAAAGCGGAGAGGGTTCTCCAATGGGCTCGCATAGCCGATCGAGGGAAGCCAGCCCAGCTTCAGGCTAAACAAGACGATCAGCATGAGCGCGAGCCAGAAGTTGGGCATCGCGATGCCCCAAAGCGCAAAGCCCATCGCCGCGTAATCCGCGCCCGTGTTCTGACGCGTGGCGGCAATGACGCCGGTAGGAATCGCGATGGCGATTCCTACGAGCAAAGCGGTCAGCGCCAGATAAATCGTGGCCGGGTATCGTTCAAAGATAATCTCGAAGACCGGTCGGCGCGAGCGCAGCGACAAGCCGAGGTCCCCTTGAACAATCTTGCTTACCCAATGGACGTATTGAACGTAGATCGGACGGTCAAATCCCAACTGCTGTTGCAACGCCTGGTATTGTTCCTCGCTGATGCGCGAGCGCTCCTCGGGATCGATCCCCAGCATGACCAGGACCGGATCTCCCGGAATGACACGCACGATCAGAAATACCGCTACGCTCACCAAAATGAGCACGGGAATAAGCTGCCAAATGCGCTGGATGAGATAACGGACAAACACGAGAGTACTTCTCTTATTTGTCTACCCATGCGTGGTTCAAGCCGGCGCCCCAGGGCTGAAAATCCCCGCTGGCGTTGGTGGTGAAGCCCTTCACGTGGTCGCGGAAGGTAAAAAACCGCGGCGTGAATCCTATCGAAACGATCGGTGAGTCATCCATCAATTTCGCGACCACCTGTTTGAAGATCGCTTTGCGTTTCGCCGGATCGACTTCTCCCTCGGCTTTCTTTATCAACGCGTCGTATTCCTTGTCACAGTAGCCGGTTTCATTCAGGCGGCGTTTTCTGGGATCCGGCTCACAGACGTATTCAACATAGGCAGGGAGGGGATCGGGATAGTCGCTCCCACCTGCCAGCTTAAACATAAATTTTCCTGCTCGGCGCAGCTCCAGCGCCGAGGCGCGCTCAAAAATTTTCAGCTCAACCTTGACACCGACCCGCTTGAGTTGAGCCTGAATCGTCGCGCCCTCGATTTCCGCCACCTCGCCGCGGTTGCCCATGAGCTCCAGCGTTTCTCCTTTGTAGCCGGCTTCTTTCAGAAGAGCTTTCGCCTTGTTGGGATCGAACTGCAGCATCGGGACGTCGGCGAAATACCAGAAATGGCCAACGGGAAATCTTTGATCCGCCGTGTCGGCTAGGCCGAAATAGGCGGCCTGCATGATCTCCTTCCTGTCCAGCGCATGAGCGATCGCTTGGCGCATTTTCTTGTTATCGAAAGGTGGATCGGTGACGTTGAACTCCAGGTTTCGCGCTCCTGCTTGGGCTGCTTTGGCAAAGCCTATACCCTTGATTTTTCCCTCCACAATCTGCTGCACCCATTCGTACGGCGTTCGCTCGATGAGATCGACATCCCCCGCCTGCAAGGCAGTGAAGCGGACGGTGGCGTCGCCGATCTCTTTCATGATCACTCGATCGACGTAGGCCTTCTGTCCCCAATACTCGTCGAAGCGGTCGAAGACGATGCGCTGCCCTGGCTGCCATTCAACAAACCTGAACGGACCTGTGCCGGCAGGAAACGTTGTCGGCTTGCGCAGTCCTTCAGGCAATGATTCCTTGGGGATAGCGGAAAAGGCGCGAATATCGGTCAACAACGTCAGAAATAGGGGATTGTGCCGCTTCATGTGAATCCGCAGCGTGTATTTGTCCGTCGCCTCCGCGCGATCAACCGCGTTTAAGTCCTCATACCCATAGGCGCCATTCTTGGGATTGAGAGTGTAATCAATCGCGTACTTAAGATCGTCGGCGGTCATCTCCTTGCCGCTGTGGAACTTGACGCCCTTGCGCAGCTTGAAGGTATAGAGCTTGCCGTCTTTGGATACTTCCCATGATTCAGCGAGTCGCGGCTGAATCGCGCCCTTGAGATCGCGCGCCAGCAGCGGTTCGAACATGAGTTCGCGGATCCTCGCCTCGGTCGAGCTGGTATTGACCAGCGGGTTCATCAAGGCGAGTTCTTTGCTGATCGCCATGGTAATGGTGCCCCCACGCTTGGGCTGAGCCGAAGCGGCATGAAGCGAAGGGAGCACGGCTAACAAGAGCGCCAAAATCAGTCCCACCGACAAAAGCTTTCTCATAATTCCTCCTTGTTTACTTGCGGAGCCAAACATCATCCATGAAGTAGACTTCCTGCAAATGAGAATCTAGATTCAAAATCATGGAGTTTTCTCTTCTCTTTATTAGCATTGCGAAAAGGGTGTGAAAATCAGCTCGCTCATTATAGTCAGGCGCGAGTTTAAGGATATCGATGAGTAAACTATTGGCCTGCCTCGTTCTCCCGTCCGTTGCGGCCAATTGCGATCGTCTATTGGATCTTGTACAGCTGGGCAGCGTTTTTCCACAAAATCTTTTGCCGCTCGTTTTCCGGGACTTCTGCGAAACTTCTGGCGATATAATCTTGGCTGTTGGGCCAGGTCGATGTGGTCAGAGGGAATTGCGTGGCCCAAAGAATGTTTTCGCTGCCGATGAAATGCCGGGTTTGCAGCGAAGCGCGGTCATACCAGCCGACGAGATAACACTGGCGCCTGAACAGCTGCGAGGGTGTAAGCTCATAGCCTTCGAGATGCAGGCGATCTCCTTTCGCCTGGAAATCCGTGTACTCGAGAAGATAGGCGCCCCAACCGAGCGCGCTCTCACCGAACACGACTTTGAGCCGGGGAT
>JAHKKJ010000403.1 GCA_020027655.1 Deltaproteobacteria bacterium
TTAATCGGGGGTCCAGTTCCGGTCTCGCCTGGATTTCCGCCGAAGGACGGATCCGTCCGAAGCCATGTGGCGGACCCGATAGAAGCATTCGGGAATGACGGACTTTAAGAGGTCTGGGATTAGCTCTTTACTCAGCAAGCTACGGGGATCAAACCCGCAGTGATTAAAAAGCTAGCCAAAGATATTTGAAATTTTTATGCATTTGCCTTACGGAACCCGAAAGAGATGACTCGCGCAAAGCATGTCCTGAGCGAAGGCGAAGGAACGCAAAGGCGCCAAGGTTCGGAGAAATCTTCTTTGCGAGCTTGGCGTCTATGGCGCGATAACAATTTTCGTCACTTCAGTTAAGAGCATTATTATGAGAGAGGAGTTCTCAGACTTCGAAGTGTAAGCGCCTAAAAGCCCCTTTTCGTTTCACAATAGGAGTCAAAATGGAACGACAAAACCGACCCGTGGGACACTGCGGTATACGCGCCCTCCTCGCTCCATGCGTTCAAGCTGATAGTCGGATCCCGCTACAGAGAATTCCTCACAGAGTAAGGTTGCGTAATAAGGCCGAATGGCTGGTACAAACCGACAGAATATCAAAGGAGGGACACTGCCCGTGAGCGAAGCATCTTCTCCCGAATCAACCGTGAGCAAATACACCATCCGGCGTTTTTGCTCCGACGATGCGGCCTACGTGACTCGGTTGGTTGAAGACGTGTACGGCGATACCTATTATCCGCGTGACCTCTATACCCCCGAGCAGATCGTTCAACTGAATGAGGCCGAAAAGCTGGTCTCCGTCGTTGCTCTGGATTCGGCGCGTCAGGTGATCGGCCATTATGCTCTCGAACGCCCTGATCAGGGAGCAGTCGCGGAGGCCAGCGACGCCATCGTGGCGATGGGATACCGGCATCATCACCTTTTGGAAGCGATGCGGCCTCTGCTGCGCGAAGAAGCGAAACGACTCGGCTTGACGGGGCTGGTCGGCTATCCGGTGACTAATCATCTTTTTTCTCAGAAGGCCGAGGAGCACTTCGGTTCACACCCATGCGGGGTGGCGCTGGGGTTGTGGCCGCGCTCGTTCCACAACATGCCCGAGCCACTGTCACAGCGGATGAGCTTCGTCATTTACTTCGACTACCTGAGCCCTGCGGCCCACGTTGTCCACGTGGCCGCGCCCCACCGCGAAATGATCTCGCGGATCTACCAACAGTACGGCATCTCCCATGAGTTGTGCGAGATCGCGCCCCGGGTGGAGACGGGGGAAATTGTCCTGGAGCACGAGCCGGAAGTGCAGACGGGTACCATCCGGGTGCGCCGGGCGGGGGCCGACACCCCCGCCGCCGTCCGCCAAGCCCGTGAACAGCTCTGCGACGGCCGCGGCGCAAAGGCCGTTACCTTAGAGCTGCCTCTGGTTCAACCGGAAACGGCCGAGGTCTGCCGCGCCGCCGAAGAGGACGGGTTCTTCTTCAGTGGGCTGGGGCCGGCCTTCGCCGCTGACGGCGACGCCCTGCTGATGCAGTTCCTCGCGGAGGATCTGGACCTGTCTTTGATCCAGATCGAAAACCCCTTTGCGAAGGATCTGCTCACCTACGTGGGCCGGGAGCGCGAGCGGGTCCAGAAGGCTCGCCAGCGAAAACTTGCTTGAGGCCAATGAACCACCCCTACAGCAAGCTGCGGGGTATCAAAAACATTGCTGAGAATTTCGTTACAAGAGCATCACCCCGAACATTTTTATCGGGGGTCCAGTCCCAGTTCCGTCTGGATTCCCGATAGGAGCATTCGGGAATGACAGACTCTTAGCAATATTACAATTTTCTCTTAGTCCGTTCCCGCTTCAACCGATTCGCGTTGTTCGAATTCGCTAACTCTACTCGATCAGGAGCGTCTCTAGTTTGTCTAAGACTTCGTTCGTCGTTTCCCGCGGCAGTTTACAAATGAACGCTACTTTCCGGAAGCGCCAATCGAGACTTTTCACTTGGTCGGCAAGAACGACACCGGCAAGCTTTGATCCGGCGGGAATCGTTACTTCAAAAGGATAACCCTTTACCTGGCTCGTAACCGGACAGAGAATCGCCAGCCCTACTTTGCCGTTACACGACGAAGGCGAAAGAACCAGGGCCGGGCGGCGTCCGGTTTGCTCGTGGCCGGCTTGAGGATTGAGGGTAATCCAGATCACATCGCCACGGGCCGGAATGTACCGTCGGGCCACTACCAAATCTCCCGCCCGACCGGCGAACCGAAATCAACCTCGTCGTGAAGATTTTTCCTGTTCACCTTCGCGAGAAGCTGTTTGAGGGACAGCCGCTTTTTCTGAACCGGCGTAGCGACGACCTTTCCCTCAGAAACCGCTAAGTTCAAGACAGTGCCTTCCTTGATTTCAGCGTCTTCAGCCAGGGGTTTGGGAATCCTAACGGCCAAGCTGTTTCCCCATTTTCGGACTCGAACATGCATCAGCAGACCTCCAGCTTGTATCTACATTGAAGATACAGAGCCCGACCCTCGCCGCCAAGCTCAAGATGCGTACCCGAGCTGCCGACTCAGTTTGGCTGGTTAGCCTTTTGACCGAGCCTATATGCGTCGCGCGACGTCGTTCGCTTCAGATACTCTTGAAGCACATCTGTGAGTGGTATCCGGCGACGCACCGCCGACGTGAGACAGGTGGTCAGAAGTATATCCGCGCCGGTGAACCGCTCTCCGAGAATGAACGGTCCCCTTGCGGCCAGCCGCTGGTCGACGACTTGCACCTGTTTTCGAAATCCTTCTTCAGCCGCACGCAGAGCGTTGGGAGCTTCTCCATAGATCTCCTTCAGGTCCGCATGCTTTCGAATAATATAGAGCGTATGCGCGTCGAGCTCCATCATCAGGAAGAAGCACCACTGGTAATAACGAGCACGTTCCTTTGTCGCCGCAGGCGGCACCAGACCGCGCGACGCGCCGTACGTCTCCCCTAGGTACGTGACGATGGCCGCGCTTTCAGTCAAGGTGAACTCGTCCTCCTGCAGCACAGGGACTTTCTGACTCGGATTGATCTTCGTGAATTCCGGCGTCTCGGTCTCGCCGGTGCGGGGCCCGACCAGCCGCCTCTCATATGAGAGACCTAACTCGTGGAGTATCCAGTGCGCCCTCATCGTGCGCGGCGTCCCGGCTCCCCAAACAATCCGCCGCAGCTCCGTACTATCAGCCATAACAGCCCCCTGCGTCGTCCGAGGGAGGATTGTCAGCCCAGCTCTTTCGCCACCTCCGCGCTCGAACCGGGGTCCGCGAACCTTCATAATTCACTTCGCCAGCGAATCGAGAGCTTCTAGATCGGTTTAAACCAAATCTAGCGAGGCGGCAAAGGTTTATCGCCGTTAATCAATTTGAAGAGTTCTATTGTCTCCGCGTCACGCGGTATCGACCTTATGATTTCTTCTTGGCTTTCCGGCATCAGCGCACTGGCATCGTCCCCGGTCAATTTCTTGAAATCCTTGTGAAACTCAGGGTCTTGAAAGGTTTTTTTCATTCCCTCGCGGAGAATCTGTACCAGATCCTTGGGCGTACTGGGAGGAACGATGTAGGGCGTTCCAACCATTCTCGTAGAACGCATCAAGGTCAAGAAGCGCCGTTCCCTCTCTGATTTCACAAAGCCGTCGATTTCGGGGAGATGATCGAAATCCGGCTCCTTGTCTTCCCTGGGTATTTTCAAGATGGCCACAAAATCGAACAGCCCTTTTTTTACCGCATCGGGGCTTCGCCGGAGCACTTCAGCGGTATTGTTGCTACGCGCATCCAACTCTCCTCGCGCCATCGCCACGTCAACTTCTAAAGACGAATAGCCCAAGACGAATTTGGCCTCCTTGAGACCGAGAAGCCAGGCAAAAGTGCGCCCGTAAGTATACGTGGTATGGCCGATGGATGTTGCGCCAATTCTCAGCCCAGCGTATGCCCGGAGCTTCTCTAAGCTATTCAGCGCCAACTCTTTCCTAGTAAGAAAGGCATAGTGGAAGGCACTATCCGTCGATCCGAGCCAATAAAATTTATCGAGGTCATACTGTACTCCGATCTCCCTAAGGACCGCACTCGTCACAATCCCGCTGCTGACGTGTCCGATGGTAAGACCATCCGGGCGCGCCGTGCTAAAAAGAGTTGGCTGCCTTGCGTCCGCCGCCGCCCGGCATGAACTCGGTGACGATGTTGGGATTTCCCGGAATATACTTACTTAAAAAAGGTACGACCGCTCTCGACCGTATATCTCCCGAGCCGCCCGGCTCGCGTCCCTGAATAAGTTTAATGGTCTTCCCTTGATAATACGAAGACTGGGCATAAACATGCCCGACAAACCCTAGATAAAAGACAACGCCGAGAACCCAAATAACTAACAGCGCTCCGCTTTGCATTTCGGCCTCCCGCAGTGAATTCAACGACGGCCACCAAAGTCTTGGACCATCATCGGAAAGCTGAATCGTAAGCGTTGCGGGACCAAAACGGTGGCCCCGCCAACACTCACTTGAATCCAACCCTATTTTTCGTCTCCGTCACTTGGCCAGCGGATCGGGGCGAAGCTGGAACTGTACGACGATCGGCTTTGAGCCTTTGCCACCCTCCTTCAGCCACG
>JAHKKJ010000050.1 GCA_020027655.1 Deltaproteobacteria bacterium
TTGGACGGCACGATTCGACCACCCGGTCGGCGTGTTGCTCGTCTCGCTGCACGTGCTAAAGTTCGGGCGTGAACTCGACCCGCATCAGTCGCCGCGTGAACGCGCCCCGCGCGATCGTTTATCGCGCGCTTCTCGATGCGCGCGCGGTCGCGACGTGGAAGGTGCCGACCGGCATGACCAGCCACGTGCATGCGTTCGACGCCCGCGAAGGTGGCTCGTTCCGGATCTCGCTCACGTACGACGCGCCGACCGGGACCGGCAAGACGACCGCGCACACCGACACGTACCACGGCCGCTTCGTGAAGCTCGTGACGAACAAGCAGGTTGTCGAAGTGGTCGAGTTCGAGACGACAGATCCCGCGCTACGCGGCGAGATGACGATCACGATCTCGCTCGCCGATGCAGACGGCGGCACCGATGTCCTCGCCGTGCACGACGGGCTATCGCGCGGCGTGCCGACCGCCGACAACGAGGCCGGCTGGCGGGAGGCACTCGCGAAACTCGCGGCGCTCGTCGAGGCAGGCTAGAACTCAAGCCGACGGGACGAAAAGCGTGGCCGCGGCCAGTCTTTGTTATGGATTACAGGTTAGCTCGAGTAGACAAATGAGACGTGCCAAGCTTAGCGCCGCTGCTCTCGCTCGACTAGAGCATGACGTGCGCAACACCTATTTGACGTTTAGAGCCTTGGGGAAAAAGTATGGTGTGTCGGGCCAGCGGGTTCAGCAAATCAGCCAACGCTGGAAAATCGACGCGCACGCAAGATGGGTTAACCGCAGAGAGGCTCGGCATCGCGAGCGCGAGCACCAATTTGAGATCGGCCACTATCCTGCGCCGACGCAAGGATTCGTAAGGCGTGCGGCGCGAGCCGGGCTGACGCTTCAGCCGCTCGTGTCCTATGGATCAGATGGGTACGTGTCGCACGTCCCAACGACGGCTCTGAAGGTAAATGGGCATGTGTGCCTTCTGCACTTGTCGGCGGGGCCGAATTGCAAATACCACCGCGTCTCAGGCGGGACGACTTCTTACTACACTTTTCATGTTAGCAAGAAGCGCAGCTTCTGTAGAGCCGATTTTCACGTGATGATATTCGGCGAGAAGCCACGGTATTTCATCATACCCGAATCGTCGATCAAGACCGTCGGTATCAACATTCCCGTTCAGCGCCGAAGCAACTATAACAATCGCAAGCCAAGAATAGACTATCTCAAGTTTGAGAACCGTTTCGATCTGCTGAAGAAGAAGGAGAAATCTTTAAGTTGACTTACAGGTTTTCTCGGATGCCTGATGTTGCTGGCGGTCGGGCCTTGCGAGAACTGGGGAAAATTCGGGGTCTGGCAACGATGCAAATCATCATCCAGCGCCTCGAACGTTCTTGACAATCTGTTGAATGGATAAGAAGGGTTTAATCCCTGCCAACACGAATCCATTAAGTTGCCAATCTCTTCAGAATCCGTGGAGACGACTTTCATACCCGGAAAAATCGACCGTTGCCCCGAATGCGATTCGGTAGTTTCCAAAAAGCCGGAGTAAGAAGAAGAACGAATCCGGCGGAATCAAGTGGCGCTGTTCGGATTGCGGCTGCGCAGGTTTCCAAAGCGGCTGCATGGTGGTCGTGACAAGAGACGGGAAAACAACCCGGAAGCATCTGATTTCCATGTCTGGCCTCTCTAAACCGTGATACTCGTCATCGAAATTTGTCATCCTTTTTTTGATCCTTGCCTTGGTAAGCGTATCCGGCGAGGTTTGACGTTAACGCGCTACCATGATTGACCCTGCCACTAGGCAGGCGTAACATTGGTCATAATTCAGACCAAGGCCCTTGGGGGAACCCGATATGAAGACGATGCCGCTGTCAGAGGTCAAGACTAAGCTTAGCGAGCTGGTAGACGCCGTGGAGCGCCGGGACGAAGTGGTAACCATTACCCGGAACGGCAAGCCTGTTGCTATTATTGTCAGTAAGGATGAGTACGAAGGGTGGCAAGAGACTGTGGAGATCATGAGGGATGCAAAGTTTATGAAGGAGATCCGCAAAGGCATACAATCACTCAAGCGTACAAAGAAGCGCTATACCCTCGATGATCTCTTCACGGACTGAGCTCTCGGCATGCCGGTTCGCAGCCTCAATGAGAAAAATTAAATCCAACCAGGTCTTCGCTTCTTCCGCTGATTTCTTGAGCTTATCCCAACTGGGCGGCAGACGCTCGAGCTCAGCGTGTTGCGCATTCGGCACGCCGTACCAGTGAACCAGATACGCGCTGCCTTTCCCTTTGCGTACCCTCAGTAAGCCGCAGTTTTCATTTTTTCATTGACATGAGCGAGGCTTCCGTATTAACGCTTAGCCGTTTCAACAGTTGGCGAGGACGTGGCGCAGAGGGTGAGATCCAAGGTCGCCAAACCTCAGCGTTTCTTGGTTTGTCAAAAAAGTTTTCAGCAGGATATAGGTATTTGCTTCATGTATCGACCGTCATTTTTCACTAAGAATCGCCTTGCATGGGGTCCCAGCCGGCGAGCCTATGTCTGGCTGCTGCTGGCGCTGATATGCACTGGATGCAGTGTTGCGCCCATCGAGGAGACTCGATCGTTTTCAAAAGCTTTCGCCGCTGTTGATGGAGCCAGTCAACCGCTCCTCGACGATCTTGCCTTGGCCGAGCGCCGCCAGGGGCGCGAAAACGCTGAAATCAAGGCCAAGAAAGATAACTATCAGGACGCGTGTAAGGGAATTATCTGGGCAAAGGTGGACGCTACCTCCGGTTACATCGAAGGGTTCTGCGTCGAGGATGCGCCGTACTTTTCCGAACTGGGCGATCCCCCCGCGACTCAAGCCTTCCGCCACGGGGTTCGCTTGATCGGAGATTATTCGGAGGTGCTGTTGGTCCTGGCAGAAGGGCGTAATCTTGACGAGGCTTCGGCTCAAGTGCAAGCTCTAGGTCAGAACATCGGGGCATTGATAAGCGTAGCCTCCGGTCCCGGTGCGGCAGCCGGGCTGACCACTGTACTCGGCGCCCTCGATCCGATCATCAGAGATGCCGCGCAACGGCGAAATCTCGACGAGATGAAACGGTTGGTGCTCAGCGGCGCTCCGCTGCTAAAGAAGCTCATTGCGAGCCTTCGTGCCGCTGCCCCCGAAGTTTTCAACACTCTCATCTTCCAATCCGTCAAAGGCGTGACTAGTCCGGAGGCGCTGGACAACAAGACCGTGGCGAAAGGCCACCTGGACCGCATTGCGGCGTATCGGGCAGCAGTGTCAAACTACGTGATGCTCCTCAAAGAACTGGAATTGAGCTTTGATCAACTCGTGATGGCGTTTCAACTGCCACGCAACGCGGTGTCCCTGGCAACCATTGCGGAACGTTCCGGACGGCTATCCGCTAATGCAGAGGCCTGGCGCAAGGTTTACTCAAACCTGCGAGCCGGCGGCTCACCATGACAATGTGAGGACCCCTAGGAGGGACTAAACATGAGTTTTCCAAACGAAGCGCGTGGCAGACTCACTGAAGCGCGAAATGTCTTGATTGATAGACGGAGCCAGACAAACGACCCGAAAGAACGAGCTGCAATTGACGCTGCTATCAGAGAAGTCAATGAAAACGTTGGGACACTGAATCAGTTGGCTCTACTGGACGCCGCCACGATTGTGGTTGATGCCACTAAAGCCCTCGAGGCTGTGGTGCGTAGCGCCCGGCTGGGTCCCTTTGATCTTCATGTGAAAGCCTTGGAGGGAGTGCTCGAAAAAATCGGCGACCTTCTGCGCAATGGTGAGGTCGGTGAGCACCTCGAGCGTG
This sequence comes from Deltaproteobacteria bacterium, assembly GCA_020027655.1. Lineage (GTDB taxonomy): Bacteria > Desulfobacterota > Binatia > UBA9968 > UBA9968 > DAIRFP01. Next base: position 3,783 of record JAHKKJ010000050.1, read on the forward strand.
CGCCGGAACCCGTTGTTACACCGGCGGGTCCTGCGCCTTCAGCGTCTAGCCCAGTCTCAGCCCCCGCCGGTAGTGCACCTGCGCCGACGGCCAGTGGTCCCACCACGGCATCCCCAGGCGGTGTTTCGGCGCCATCCGTTGTTAGTTCCGCTGAAGGATCTGCCGGGAGCGGTACCGCGCCGACAAGCACTCGCCCTTCCACAGCACCTCCTGTTTCTGCGCCGCCAGCCACCGGCCCTACGACTGTATCACCTGGGAGTGCCTCCACGCCGGCAAGCGCCGGCTCTGCCACAGTTCCCCCGCGCAGTGTACCGACGCCAACGGCACCCAAGCCGCCAGGCACCCCTCAAACGGTCACCGGTGGAGTCGAGCTTCCTCCCATTGGAACTAGCTCAAACTTTACAGCCCTACGGTCCGAGCTTGATGCCTGGTTCAACGCCGTAATCTTACGCGACGATTGTAAAGACAAGGTTGAGTGGCATACCAAGCAGCTGATAAAACATCAGTCGAGGTATCGGGACGTCGGCCTCAGCCTGAATCGCATGCCGTGGGCCATGATTGGAGTGATTCATGCCATGGAGTGCGGCTTTAACTTCGCCTGCCATCTCCACAACGGCGACCCGTTAACCAACCGTACCAAGCATGTTCCGGCGGGCCAACCGCAAATGGGAACGCCACCTTTTTCTTGGGAAAACAGCGCCGTCGATGCACTGACGCAGGAGGGGTTTAACACCGTCACGGACTGGTCCATTCCGCATATGCTCTACCTCCTGGAAAAGTTTAATGGGTTTGGCTACCGAAAAATGGGGAAACCAACGCCCTACTTGTGGAGTTTTTCCAATCTATATGAAAAAGGAAAATATGTTGCTGATGGTCGGTTTGATCCGCAGAGTGCATCGAAGCAGTGCGGCGCTGCTATCATGGTAAAGGCGCTTATAGAAAGAGGAACGGATTTGTCCTCATAAGCCGAAAGTGTCTCATCTCGCTATGCGTAACGAAAAGCTTACCTTCATACCTTTCAGTGGACCTTGGCTGTATCATTTCGGATCCTGAGCAAGATTTTTATCCTTACACGTCTGCGCGTAAATTCCTGAAGGGATCTCAGGGAATCCCTTTTTGATCCTGTCACAGTAAAGAACGTTTCGGCCTCGGATCGTGTCAGAAAAAGCCCTCCCAGAAATGCAGTGGATGACTTATCCTCCGGCCGGTGAGGTATTTTTTACTTGAGATGGGAATTCTTGTCAGTCTGCTTGACTGGAAAGCCAGATAATTCAGCCACCTCTACGATGGCATGCCGTTTGCGGATCTTTTGTCGAAACTTTCTGTAAGCTCGGGTCCGACCTTGAACATAACAGCAAAAAAAATCGAGTGTGAACATTCCGAAATAGAACAAGTGATGCTTCCGCTTCTTCGTGGGCGGGTGTTCCATGTGACGAAGGAGGAAAACTTTGAGGGCATTCGGCGCTCCGGGTGGATAGTTAGCAATCAACAAGCGCGGCTCGCCTTCACTCCGCGGCAACCCGAGAGTAGTTACGGTTGTAAGCGTGGTTGGGTCAGCTTATACGACCTGAGCGATCCAACCGACGGGGAGATCAAGGAGGCCCTGATACGTCATTGGTTTCTCAGAACGATTCGCCATGAGAGTCCACATGTTTATCTAATCGTCGCTGAGAGTACGTGGTCGTCGTTGATTTCCTGCAAGCGCGCCAGCCGAGAGGTTGGGGGAAAGGAGTTTTTCATTCCTTTTGTGGAGGCCTGGTATCCGGGCGACATGCCGCTTGAGCTCGTTACCGAGAGTCTCGTGGTTACACTGCGCCGAACCCCGCGCTAAAGCAGCGGACAACGTTTGCAAGCTCATTCTCGCCAAGCGGCGAAACAATCTTTTCTTCCTGATTTCTCTTTCGAAGACGAAAATTCGACGTGATGTCACGATACAGCGGGTTGCTGCAGGCCCGACCAACGGGTAGACTGCGAAATGTGAGCACGAAAAAACCCGTTACGAAATCCAACCGTAGCACGGCCAAAGCCGAAAAAACCGAAGCGCGCAAAGTGATATTGATCGATGGTCACTCGCTGGCGTTTCGCGCCTTTTTCGCCTTGCCCGACACCCTCGTCACTTCATCCGGGCAGATCACCAATGCCGTCTATGGTTTTACCGCGATGCTCATCAAACTTTTGGCGGACGAGCGTCCAGACGCAGTCGTTGTATGTTTTGACAAGGGCGCGCCGCAGTTCCGGCTCGATCGCTACGCAGAATACAAGGCCGGGCGAGCTGAGACACCCGACGCTTTTCGGCAACAGCTTCCTTTGATCCGCGAAGTACTTAAAAGCTTGCGGGTCCCCATGGTTGAGCTCGAGGGCTATGAAGCCGACGATCTCCTGGCGACTCTGACGAAGCAGTTGAGGCAAGAAAGGAATGAGGTTGTCATCGTCACCGGCGACCGGGACATCCTCCAGCTAGTCGGCGACGGGGTTTCAGTGCTCATGACGCGCCGGGGAATCTCCGATGTTATCCGTTACGACAATGCGACGGTGTTAGAGCGCTACGGCGTTACGCCGGAGCAATGGACGGATTTCGTGGCGCTTAAAGGGGAGAGCTCGGACAATCTACCCGGCGTTCCGGGTGTCGGCGACAAGACCGCTGCCCAGCTCATCAATAAATACGGTGACATCGAGCAGGTTATCGCCCACGCCGACGAGCTTACGCCAAAACTCCGTGACGCGATCAAAGAACGCATGAACCAGGTGCACATCAACAAAGAACTGGGGCGTTTGCTCGATGATGTGCCGTTAGACATCGAGACCGCAGATATTCGCCTCCAGCCTTGGGACGATGAAGAAGTTCGGAAACTATTCACCTCTCTTGAATTTCGCACGCTGCACGAGCGGTTGAAGGAACTTAAAATCCATTCCCCCGCCGCGGCGCCCGCCCTCGAGCTCAAAACGATCTCAGAGCTCCGATCAGAGGAAGCTCTTCGTCCAGGGGAAGCCGTCGCATTTGCCTGGAGTGCAGAGTGGCTTGCCCTGTGCGACGAACCGGGTGAAGCACGCATTTTGCCCTTCTCCTCGGCTATGGAACGGCTCGACGGCTTGCTCAAGGACCCCAACCGACAAAAGATCGCCCACGATGCCAAGCCGCTTTACCACTCGGCACTCGCTGCCGGGAGGGAGATTCAGGGACTCTATTGTGATACAAAAATCGCCGCCTATCTGCTCGAGCCGGGCTCTGCGCCGGGGTACACGATAAAAGACACGGCGAGCCGTTATCTCAGGATTTCCATCGATGAATCCCCATCGGAGTTACAAGCCGGAGAACAAGCCCGTTTTATTTTAGGCGAGGACGACAAACGTCGCGTTTGCCGGGAGGCAGTGGCCGTCCGGGCCGTCGTCTCCGCTCTCGAGGAGCAGCTCCGCAATCAAGGGATTTGGGAGCTGGCGACCACCCTGGAGTTTCCTCTGGTCAAGGTGCTCGCGCGCATGGAGCATAACGGCATTCTCGTCGACCGCGGCTATCTTGAAAACCTGAACAGCGACTTTGGAAATAAAATGGCAACCCTCGAAGGTACGATTCAGCAGCTCGCGGGGGAGAGTTTCAACGTCAAATCGCAGCCTCAGCTCCAGCACATTCTGTTTGAGAAGTTAGGCTTGCCAAAAACCAGAAGAATCAAGACCGGTTATTCCACGGACGCCGCGGAGTTGGAGAAGATTGCTGGTGCCCACCCAATCATTGCTTCGCTGCTCGAGTACCGAGAGGTTGCAAAACTCAAAACGGGCTTTACCGAGATGCTACTGGAGCTCATCGACCCCAAAACGAATCGAATCCACACGACCTATGAGCAGACAACGGCCGTCACCGGACGCCTTTCCTCAACGGCGCCTAACCTGCAAAACATCCCGATTCGCGGCGAGATGGGCCGCCAGATCCGGCGCGCTTTCATCGCACCCCCTGACCACGTGCTGCTCTCGGCGGATTACTCGCAGATCGAGCTCCGAGTGCTGGCGCATCTTTCTCAAGATGAGGCTTTTCTCCAGGCTTTCGCCCAGGGACACGACTTCCATGCGACCATCGCCGGGAAGGTTTATGGTGTTGGCCTGAGTGATGTCACGCCGGAGATGCGGAATCATGTCAAGCAGTTCTCTTACGGGATCGCTTACGGGATGTCCGCTTTTGGAGTTTCGCAACGGCTTGGCGTCGAGATAGATGAAGCGGCGAATTTTATCGAAGCTTACTATGCTCAGTTCCCAAAAGTGAAGGCGTTTCTCGCGGCTCAGGTGGAGAAGGCGAAGATCGACGGTTTCACAACGACGATGTTTGGTCGACGCCGCTACTTGCCGGAGCTCCGCTCGTCCAACTATAGGTTGCGGGCGCTGGGGGAACGCATGGCGCTCAACGCGCCGATTCAAGGAAGCGCCGCCGACATCATCAAAAAGGCGATGATTAGTGTCGATGCCGCCCTGCAGGAGGAACCGGTGGCCAAGATGCTCCTCACCGTGCATGACGAACTCGTGTTCGAGGTGCCGGCCGGCAAGCTAGCGCATGCGCGCGGGCTGATCGAAGAAAAGATGACCCAAGCCGTAGAGCTAAAGTGCGGCCTCGCTGTTGAGGTGCATACCGGAACAAATTGGGCCGAAGCCCATGCGTGATCGCTGCCGCGACAACGATCACTTGAGGGCTTCGCTGGCCAATGAAAAGTCGAAAACTTGATCCGCGATATGGGTTTCTTAATTCTCAAAGCTTCTCGGCCGATCTCAATTATTTCTTTCATTGCCTCCGGGCTCAAGCGACCGCCGGGTAGAATGTAAGGCGCATCATCGTCATACATTCTGCGCGCAAGTTGCGCATCTTTCACGGAGAGTTTCTTCTGAATGTAGGGAAGCATGACTTCCGGGTTGTCCTGGTAGAATTTCAATGACCGATTCCAGACGCTCAGAAAGCGCACCAGGTGTCCGCGTTTCTGCTTGATGGCCGCGTCAGTAGCGACTACGCCCGTTTGCAGATAGCGCATATAATCGCGGCCGCGGCCAAAAATCTTGAAACCTTGATCCTGAGCCAAATAAGTCGAGGGCGGAGCCATCATTCCGCCCGCAACCTTGCCGGTTACCAACGATTGCAGCCGGGCATGGGTGTCCATACTTAACAGCGTGATATCTTTTTGCGGATCGAGTCCTTTGGCTTGGAGGATGCGGCGGGTCATTACGGCGGTCATGCTTTCTAAGATGCTCGCGGCATCGAGTCCTCACGAGAGGAGGCTGGGCTCCCGCTGCCGCCATTAGTAGCAGGCAACATCCCGGTCTCCAGGCCCGGCGCGGGCGGTAGCCCCGTGACCTCGAGGATCTCCTGCTCGTTGAGGGTCTCCCGTGCAACCAGCGCTTGGGCGAGCGCGTCGAGTTGCTTGCGGTGTGCACTCAGGAGACGCTTGGCCTGGTCGTGGCTCTCGCCGATGATTTTGAGCACCTCGGCATCGATGGCTTCAGCGGTCTGCTCGCTGAACTGCCTCGCGCCCGCGTAACCGTTCGGACCGCTCAGGTAGGGGTTCTCGCGGGGCGCGAGCTGCACCAACCCGAGCCGCGCGCTCATACCCCAGCGCGTGACCATCCGGCGGGCCAGGCTGGTGGCTTGCTCGATATCGCTTTCGGCGCCGGTCGTCTTGGTGCCATAGACAATCTCCTCGGCCGCGCGGCCTCCCAGCATTCCGACGATCCTCGCGCGGAGATAAGCTTCCGGATAATTGTAGCGGTCGCTGTCGGGGCGCTGATAGGTCACGCCGAGCGCCTGCCCGCGCGGCACGATCGTTACCCGATGCACCGGGTCGGCGCCGGGCACTACCAGCCCCAGGATGGCGTGTCCGCCCTCGTGGTAGGCGATGCGCTCCCGGTCGGCGCGGCTCAGAAGGAGCGGGCGCTCAGGGCCGAGCACGATCTTCTCCAGCGCATCCAGAAAGTCCTTCTGGCGAACTTCGTTCTGCTCACGCCGGGCGGCCAACAACGCCGCCTCATTAACCAGGTTCTTCAGGTCGGCCCCCGAGAATCCCGGCGTTGCAGCCGCAATCTCCTCTAAGCTCGCGTCGTTCGCGAGCGGGACGCTGCGGGTGTGGACTCTGAGGATCGCCTCGCGCCCGGCCTTGTCCGGGAGGTTGACCACGACGCGCCGGTCGAAGCGTCCGGGCCGCAGGAGCGCTTTGTCGAGCACGTCCGGCTGATTAGTCGCCGCCAATACAATGATGCCTTCGCGGCTAGAGAAACCGTCCATTTCGGTTAGGATTTGGTTCAAGGTCTGCTCCTGCTCGCTTGAGCCGCCGATCGCCAGCTGCCCGCGCGCCCGACCGATGGCGTCGAGCTCGTCGATGAAGACGATCGCGGGTGCGTTCTCTCGCGCTTGCTTGAAGAGATCCCGCACCCGGGCCGCGCCCACGCCCACGATCATCTCTACGAACTCCGCGGCGCTCATCGAGAAGAACGGTACTCCGGCCTCTCCCGCGACCGCCTTCGCCAGCAGGGTTTTCCCTGTGCCCGGCGCGCCCACCAGCAACACGCCTTTCGGAGCGGTCCCGCCCAGGCGGGTGTACTTTTTGGGATCCCGCAAGAAGTCAACGATCTCCACCAGTTCGTTCTCGGCTTCGTCGATGCCGGCGACATCGTCGAAGGTGACCTTCGTATCCTTCTCCTGGTCGTAGCGGCGCGCCTTGCTTTTTCCGATGCCCATAAGCCCGCCCATGCCGCCCCCCTGCTGCGCCATCCGCCGAAACATCCAGATGTAAAAACCGATGAAGAGCAGGGCCGGGCCAAACCCGAAAAGGAGCGTCAACAAGGGGTTGCCTTCTTCTTCAATAGGTTTGGCGCTGATCTCGACCCCGTTGTCGATCAAAAATGCTTCCAAGCCAGGGTCTACGAAGGAGGGCAGGGTAGTCGTGAAGTTGCTCACCGTTTTTGGTGCACCTCCGGGGGTTGCACCGCGCTCAGTCGCGGTTTTGGACTCGCCGCTGGGCGCTGCACTCTTTTCACCCGCCGGCGGATAGGTGACCGGCGCCTTGAAGCGGCCCGTGATGGTCTCGCCCTGGCTGTGGATCGCCTCGACGTTGCCGTTGGCGACCTCCTCCTTGAAAAGTGTATAGGGCACTGTGACCGGCGCGTCCGGGCTCGGCAGGAAAAATCTCATCAGCAAGTAGTTCGCGAGCAAGATGCCCAAGAACCATAGCCAGGTTCTGCCCGGCGGCACCTTCGCCTGCCCGGTACCCTTCGGGGCTCCAGGCCTAGTGTCGGCTGGCCGGAATCGCCCGGCCGGCGCGGAGTCGCTATTGCGTCGTGTCTGCTGTCCCGTCGAATTCATAGTCACCTCCTCGGGCGCGACCTTTTTAATAGCAGGCGGAGATCCTGGCAGTAATGATTGACGACTATCACCTACAGAATCTCACAACAAGTTCATTCGTCAGCCTGTCCGCCGGGCCTGGTACGCTCCATGAATTAGCACCGCACATCAAACCCGCGCACATCGCTCGCAGATCATTGAGACAAAGTTCACAACATACCTTGATTTGTCGGCCTATCATTATAGGCTCGAGAAGGAGGTCAACACATATGAAAGGTTATATAACAAACATTGAAGACGATACGCTCAAAGTGTGAAGCATCGCATCTCCGATAACGAGATTCGAAGGGACTTTTCACATTCGACCTGCTGCGGAGTTTTAGTAGGTGTATGGCGTACGAGAAGCGACAGGTTCCGTCTCCCATAATGCGACTTCACGGGCGCGAGATTAGAGAATCGATACTGAAACCGCGAGGCACGGTAAAAAAGGCTCGTTCAAAGATCGGTCGCGCAGACGGGACCGAGATCAGTCTTGCCTTTAGACCGCCTTACGATTGGCAGACGATCATGCGGTTTTACCTGACTCATCCGATTCCGGGAGTTGAACGGGTCACGGAAGATTCCTTTGAGCGAGTT
>JAHKKJ010000404.1 GCA_020027655.1 Deltaproteobacteria bacterium
TCAGCTCTTCGGTGGCGAACCAAACGGCCTTGGACTGCATCCCTCTGAGAGTTGCGCTCACCGAGGCGGGGCCGACGCCGGCCACGTAAGTAACCTCGCTAGCAGCCAGGGCCGGGTAAGCGATCTGGGATCTCACTTGGATGATCTCCGCTTGCAAGCCGTTCGCCTCGAAGACTTTCCAAGTGAGCGCGCCAAACAAAGGCAGGCAGCAGATCGTATTGCTCGGGTAAGCGATTCGAACTCTTTTCAGTCCCTCTTGAGCCGCCAAAGAAGAGGTTATGAAGAGAGATCCGACGAGAGTTAACGAAGTCCAGAATTCTTTTCTCCGCATTGATTTTCCTCCTTGTCATGCGGCGTCTGAACACGCGTTGGACGGACTGTAGTTTAGCCACTCCCCCTTGTCAACTTACAGGGTGCTGAACTTCAGACGGTCCGCTCAACAGTTGGCTTATAGCGTATGGTTCCAACTATATGCCATAAGCTATCAGCGATATGCGAACTGGGGATCGCTTTCCTTCGTGTTGAATTCGCCCGTTGCTTGTGCAAGTTTGAATTAACCCTAATCCGACATTCTCTTGGTGTTAACAATAGCACAGAGACGCGCGCGGCGAGGCCGGAGACGATAAGCGGAAGCTAATGAATTTATCACCACAGTGAGCTCGCTAACTTCCTCTCCCTTGACGGGAGAGGATAGAGGTGAGGGTGCCTTAATTTTGCCCCCTCACTCTAACTCTCTCCCGCCAGGGGAGAGAGAACCTGTCTCGCTGCATCGTTCAACAAGCGAAATATTTTGTCGGATCAAGGTTAGCTTATGACCGAAGCCGTGCCAAACTTACTGCGTGAGCTCCCATCCGTCGATGCTCTTCTCAAGCATCCCCGCTGTGAGACTCTGCTTGCCCGCTACAACCGCGAATATGTGACCGGTAAGTGCCGCGAGATTGTCGACGAGTTGCGTGCCGAGCTGAGGCACGGCAGGGGCCGCACCGACGAACTGAAAGAAGAAGCGATTCTCGCCCGCGTGGAGAATCGCATCAGAGCCGAGAGCGTGCCCGGTCACGTTCGTGTGGTCAACGCCACCGGTACGATCCTCCACACCAACTTGGGGCGCGCCTTGCTGCCCCAAGCGGCGATCGATGCTATGACGGCGGTGGCGGGTTCCCCGGTTAACCTGGAATACGATTTGACGACTGGCAAACGCGGCCGGCGTGAAGAAATGATTCAGCGACTCCTTGTGGAGCTGACCGGAGCGGAAGCCGCCACCGTTGTGAACAATAATGCCGCGGCGGTTCTCCTTGGGTTAAACACCTTCGCACAAGGTAAAGAGGTGATCGTTTCCCGCGGCGAGCTGATCGAAATCGGCGGCGCTTTTCGCATACCCGAGGTCATGGCTAAAAGCGGCGCGATCTTAAAAGAAGTCGGCAGCACCAACCGCACCCACCCGACGGACTACGAAAACGCGATCCATGATCAGACGGCGCTATTGCTGAAAGTGCACACGAGCAACTACAAAGTCGTTGGCTTCACCTCCGAAGTAACTCTCGATCAGCTGGTCGCCATCGGCAAGAAGCACAACATTCCGGTCATGGAAGATCTGGGCAGTGGGGCGTTGATCGATCTAACCAGGTATGGCTTGCCGAAGGAACCTATCGTCTCTGAACGCATCCGCGCTGGCGCCGACGTTGTGACCTTTAGCGGTGATAAGATTCTCGGCGGCCCGCAAGCGGGACTGATGGTCGGCAGCCGAGAATGGATCGGCCGGATCAACAAAAATCATCTTCAACGAGCCTTGCGCTGCGGCAAACTGACTCTGGCTGCATTGGAGGCGACTCTGAGACTCTATTGCCAATCACCGAACATCACGCAAGCGATTCCGACTTTGCGGGCCTTCACCCGTCCCCTCGATGAGATCCGCGAGTTCGGAGAAAGGGTTTTGCCGAAGCTTCAAGCCACGTTGGGAGACGGCTTCCGCCTCATGCTCGAAGACTCCACTTCTCAAATCGGCAGCGGCGCTTTGCCCACGGAAGAGTTGCCCACGGTTGTTATTGCCGTCGAACATAAAAGTCGGAGTGCGATTCGAATCGCGGAGAAGTTTCGCTCGGCAAATCCGCCGATCATCGGACGCATCAAGGAAGATCGCTTCCTGCTCGACTTGAGAACCATCTTCGACCCCGGAGATGTCATCCCAAATTTCACTCACGAAGGTGCTAAGGAATGAATCTTCCCGTCGCAAGCTGACGAGGTGGCAAAAGGGATTTTTGAGAATTTATCCCAGGTTGTCACCCCCGAATGTATTTATCGGGGGTCCAGTTACAGTTTCCCCTGGATTCCCGATAAAGGCATTCGGGAATGGCGGACTCTTAGAGATCTAGAAATAGCTCTAAGGGGCAACCTGCGGAAGTTGGCCCAAAGGGACTGAAGTCGAGCTTTGATTTCTGTAATCTAAAATCCAAAATCGAAAATCTAAAATTGACCTATGCCTTACATCATCGGCACCGCCGGCCACATTGATCACGGAAAAACCAGCCTGATCAAAGCACTGACAGGACAGGATACGGACCGGCTGAAGGAGGAAAAGGAGCGCGGCATCTCCATCGATCTGGGATTTGCTCATTTTGATCTTCCCGACGGCACGCAAGCGGGTGTCGTCGATGTCCCGGGGCATGAGCGGTTCATCAAAAACATGCTTGCTGGTGCGCACGGCATCGATTTGGTTCTCTTTACCGTGGCCGCCGATGACGGCGTCATGCCCCAGACCGAAGAGCACCTGGATATCGTCCACCTGCTGGGCGTGAAGATGGCGATCTTCGCTATTACCAAAGCTGATCTGGTTCCTCCGGCGAGAATTCAGGAGGTCGAAGAAGAAATCAAAATCCTCACCCTCGGCACTCGGCTGGAGGATGCTCCGATCATAGCTGTATCGTCAGTGACCGGACAGGGACTCACGGAGTTGAAGGATTTACTTTCGCGGACACTGAAGAACACCGACAAGTCCGTTCCGAGCGGCTATTTTCGACTGCCCGTAGACCGCGCCTTTGTCATGCAAGGACATGGCGTCGTGGTCACAGGGACGGCTCTAAGTGGCGAAGTTAAAACCGGAGATCATGTGCGTTGTTTGCCGGGGGACGAGCTCTTTCGCGTGCGCAGCCTGCAGGTCCATGGACGTGCGCTGGACACGGGCGGATGGGGCCAGAGGGTAGCGCTCAATCTGAGCGGACCTGAGCGAGCCTCAATCGAACGGGGACATGTGATTTGTCACGAAAAGCTCACTCTCACCTCCGACCGATTCGACGCGCTTTTAGAAGTCAGACCGGCAGCGGCAAAAGGAATCAAAAATCATCAGCGGATCCGAGTGCATTTGGGCACAGCGGAACGACTCGCCAAAATCATAATTCTCAGCGCCAAGGACAAGGTCGGTCCAAAAGAATCGACTTACTGTCAAATCACACTTTCGGAGCCTGTGTTGGCCCTGCGCAACGATCATTTCATCGTCCGAGACGAGACGGCGAGGAAAACCCTCGCCGGCGGTATCGTGATCCACCCCTGGGCCAGGAAGCACAAACGCGCAGAGCCCGACCTGCAAAACCGTTTGGAATCGCTCCACGCCGGAGACGCGACCCGCCTCATCGAGAGCTTTCTTAACGAAAGCGGTGACTTTGCTCTGCCCATGGAATCCATTCACCAGTTCTTAAACCTCAAGGAAGAAGCGGTGCGAGCGCACCTCGATAAGATCAATAGTCTTCGCGTTTTCAACGCTGAGGGAGAAAAAATTTACACGACCGCCAGCAAATGGCAACGGTTAAAAGACAAGATCGTCGCTACATTGAAAGAGTTTCACAAAACGCATGCTCTTGTACCGGGAATGGACATGGAGGAATTACGCGGAAAACTCCCGTACACGCTCTCGGCAAAGATCTTTCGCGCCGTCGTCGATGCTCTCATTTCGGACAAGATCATCGCCAAAGAAGAAAATTTGCTGCGCACGGCGGAGCATCGGGTCCAGCTCGGCGGCCAGGAAAAATCCCTCATGGACAGGATCAAAAAAATTCTCGGCGAGCAACCGATGTCACCGCCGGACTTGAAAGACATCGAAAAGCAGCTGGGCGTCAACCGTAATAAGTTGACCGAAGTCATCCGGTTGTTGGAGCGAGACCGGTCCGTGATTCGAGTCGCGACCGATCTCTACTATTTATCGAGTACCGTCGATCAGGTGAGAGCTGTCCTCAAGAAGTTTCTCTCGGAAAAGGGCGAGATTGCCGCCGGGTCATTTCGCGACCTTATTGGCTCCAGCCGCAAGTACACGATTCCGCTTTTGGAATATTTCGATCGCGAGGGCGTGACGATTAGAATCGGCGATATTCGGCGCCTGAAATCTTCCCCTGCCGCTGGGAAATAACCGCCGTCTCGATTCTATCGAAAACAATTGAACTACCCCGCAGCAAGCTGACGGGGTATCAGAACATATGGCGATGAGAATTTATCCCAAAGGCGTCACCCCCGAATGTTTTAATCGGGGGTCCAGTTCCGGTCTCGCCTGGATTCCCGATAGAAGCATTCGGGAATGA
>JAHKKJ010000405.1 GCA_020027655.1 Deltaproteobacteria bacterium
GAAACGCTCGATCATCGGGATCCGGACATTCGCTGGGCCGTCGCCCTGATACTCATTCGCCTGGCAAAGGCGGACAGACAAGTCTTAAAATTACTCATCGAGCTCGCTTCAAAAGGAACGGCCACCCAGAGAAGGATGGCGATTTACTCTCTGCGCGATGTGGGTCTAAGGGATGAAGAGAGCGTACAGATGCTTATGGATGCTCTGCATGACCCTGATCCGATGGTTCGGGTCGCTGCCGTGACGAGTCTAAAAATTCACTCAGGGCTCAGCGAGCGCGGAAAGAGTGAACTACTGGAGCTGTTCCTGAGGGACTCGGACCCTAGAGTTCGCAACACCGTGGTAGTCACTTTAGCTTATTTGGGAACACCGTCCGAGGAATTTCTAAGCGAATTAACGAAAGCAACCGCGAGTGAAAACGCCCAACTGAAAAAAGCTGCAAGCGCAGCTTTTGACATCCTAAAAAAAAGGTCCGCTCCATCCGGTAGCTAACGCGACCGTTGGAGCGGACCCCTAGGTGGTCTGAGGGGGATTCCCAGGCTCCAGGCCTGAATCCCCGTCAAAGATCCCGCCTAGAGCCTAAGTCTCAGCCACCTCGCAGACAGTACATTTATCATCATTCATGTCTGGACCACCTCCTTTCCCTGCTGAACCGTAGTTTAGGAAAATGGTCCCTAACTGTCAATTAGAAAATCGATTTTTTTTGCTCCCGATGGAAATGGCCGGCGGAACCGAGCAACGTCGATTTTAGGACGCCCAGCCGATGAAACTGATCTGGCGACCGGTTGCTTTTTTTTCGCGCCGATATGAAAAGAACTCATCGGGCGAGCAGCTCGTGCAGGGGCCAATGTCGTAGATTTTCTTCGAGGGCACGCCGGCTTGCTCCAGTATCGCGCGATTGAGACGGCGCAAATCGAGATAGGTTTTGCCATCTCTATGCTCGATGCAAAGCTCGGCGATTTTTCCCCATCTTTCGACCAAGGGACGCGAAACGTCCTCCTTAACCTCATAGCAGCACGGACCGATCGCTGGCCCCAAGGCGGCTTCGATCGCGTCGGGCGAAATACCGTGCTGACTGTTTAAAAGTCGAACCATCTTTGGCGCGATGCCCGCCAAGATTCCACGCCAGCCGGCATGAACCACCGCCACGATCTTTTCCTCAGGGGCAACAAAGAGGATCGGCACGCAATCAGCGGTGAGGATTCCCAGAAAAGCTTCTTTCTCTCCCGTCTTCATGCCATCGCCTTCGCCGGCTTCCTTAATATTTCTGTCCTTCACGTCGATAATCTGATCGCCGTGGATTTGCTTCATCGTGATGATACGCCCATCATGGATACCCACGGCCTGCTTCATATCGCAGACATTTTGACTGACGATCTTGGCGTCGTCGCCAACGCGATAAGAAACATTAAGTCCGGCGTAAGGTCCGACGCTCTTGCCCCCACGCCGTCCCATAAAGCCGTGCAGCAAAGTTTCGTATTTTTCCCACTGAGGAACCTTGAGCCACGTGAATTCCATGATTGAATTATGGTTGCATCCTCGACGCGATGCAAGCGTGCCCGGTGAAGATTGCTTTCGCCGCCACAAAAGCCTAAGCAAAAATACTAGAAAACTCTTGCATTATCGTCTATTTTCACCTGAAAATAGGCTCGAGAAAACGGGCTATCTATGGCCGCCGGCAAATACATCGATATCCTGAAGGACCGAGGGTTTTTCTGTTTTTTCTGGACTCAGTTCCTCGGCGCCTTCAATGATAACTTCTACAAGATCATCATTACGCTAGTCGCCTTAGACATCCCGGCGGGCGGTGGAATCCAATACATTCCCTTGATCGGGGGTCTTTTCATTCTTCCCTTCCTGCTCTTTTCCGGTTACGCGGGATATCTAGCCGACGTTTACAGCAAGCGAGACGTCTTAGTGGCCGTGAAGGTTTTTGAGATCTTCGCCATGGGGTTAGGGCTGCTGGCGTTCTTTGTGGACCGTATGGAGCCGATGTTGGCAGTGGTATTTCTCATGGGCTTGCACTCGACATTTTTCAGTCCGGCGAAGTACGGGATTCTTCCGGAAATGCTTCCTGAGAAAGATCTCTCCCGCGGCAACGGCCTGCTTGAGATGAGCACCTTCATGGCGATCATCCTCGGAACTGCATTCGGCGGCACAATCTATGAGGCATGGAAAGATCGCTTGGGTTGGATCGGCGCGATCCTGATTGCCATCGCCGTGCTGGGAACACTCACCAGCTTGAGAATCACCCGCGTGCCCCCCTCCGGCTCGTCGAAGAAATTCCTGATTAGCCCCCTCGCTGAAATCTGGGACGGCACCAAACGACTCTATACCGATCGGCCGCTCTGGCTCACCGTAATGGGGATATCCTACTTTTGGTTTCTCGGCGCATTTCTTCAAATGGTCCTTCCCCTGTTTGGAAAAGAAATCCTGCAGTTGGGCGAGACACGCATCGGACTGCTCTGGACTTTCGCCGCCGTCGGCATCGGTGTCGGCAGCCTCGCAGCCGGTCGTTTGTCGGGCGACAAGATCGAACTAGGGCTGGTGCCGCTGGGCTCCGTAGGAATGGGAGCATTCTCGGTGCTGCTTTTTCTTTCTCAGCCTTCCTTCGATTTAGCAGCGATTTGCCTGGTGCTCATAGGATTCGCAGCCGGATTCTTTGCGGTTCCGCTCAATGCCCTATTGCAACAACGTAGCGGCCGGGAGGACAAGGGCCGGCTCATCGCGACGAACAACGTGTTCAACACCATAGGCGTCCTGCTAGCTTCTGCCATGCTGTGGGGATTAGCCACCTGGCTCCATTTACCGGCGGATCAAATCATTCTGATTCTGGGAGTCCTGACTTTTGTTTTGACGCTTTATGCCCTATACCTCTTGCCCGACTTCTTCGTTCGCTTCATCCTCTGGATATTCACCCACACTTTATATCGCATTCGAATCGTCGGGCAGGAGAACATTCCGCTCCGCGGTCCAGCCCTGCTGGTCTCTAACCACGTTTCCTTCATCGATGCGCTTCTGATCGGCGCTTCCGTGCCGCGGTTCGTTCGGTTTATGCTGCATCGTGAATACTACGATATCCGATGGCTCAACTGGCTTTTCCGCCTCATGAAGTCCATTCCGATCTCAGCGACCAACCCGCGCGATATCGTCCATGCGTTGCGGGGTGCTCGAAAAGAATTGCAACAAGGCCAAGTGGTTTGCATCTTCGCCGAAGGCGCCATCAGCCGCATTGGACATCTGCTGCCTTTCAAGCGCGGCTTCGAAAAGATCGTCCAGGGGACAGATTTTCCGATCATTCCCGTTCATTTGGACCAACTCTGGGGCAGCATCTTTAGTTTTAAAGAAGGCCGTTTCTTTTGGAAGCGGCCAAAGCTGCTGCCATACCCTGTCACCGTCTCCTTCGGAGCACCTCTCCCGTCTACAGCGACGGTACAAGAAGTCCGCCAAGCCGTGTTGGAACTGGAAAGCCAGGCGTTCGACTATCGCCGCGCTACGCACGGCTTGCTTCACACCAGGTTTATCCGGACGGCGAAGCGCCATTGGTCCTCGTTCTGCATGGCGGACACCACGGGCACCGAGTTGTCCTTTGGCAAAACTTTGATCGGCAGCATGCTCCTTTCCCGCTGGGTGCGAAAGCATCGGTCAAACGACTCAATGGTTGGAATCCTACTTCCCGCCTCCGCTGGTGGAGCGCTGGCTAACATCGCTGTATTCTTGGCCGGAAAGATCCCGGTCAACCTGAACTTTACAGCAGGGCAAGAGGCGATGAACGCCGCGATTCGGCAATGCAACATCGAAACTATTCTTACGTCTCGGGTTTTTTTGTCGAAGGCGAACGTTAGTGAAATGCCGGGGATGGTTTTCTTGGAGGAGATCCGGGAAACCTTCGCGTCGGTCCACAAACTGCTGGCACTGCTCACTGCTTTTTTCGTACCGCGCCGGCTCCTCGAACGCCACTACAGCAAAAACCAAAAGTCTCAGGGACTGGCGACAGTCATATTCTCGAGCGGCAGCACGGGAACCCCCAAAGGCGTCATGCTGTCGCATCACAACATACTGGCCAATATCGAAAGCGTTTCCCAGGTGATCCATTTCAATCCCAGCGACAAGGTCATGGGCGTTCTTCCGTTCTTTCACTCCTTCGGTTTCAGCATTTCACTGTGGCTTCCTCTCATCGCCGGCTTTGGCGCGGTTTACCATCCCAATCCTATGGACGCTAAGACCATCGGTGAAACCGTACAGAAATACCAAGCCACCATCTTGATCAGCACGCCGACCTTTTACGTTGGATACATGAGGCGATGTACGGTTGAAGAGTTTGCCACATTGCGCTACGTCATCGCCGGTGCAGAGAAACTTCGCGAACAGATCCGCAGCGCGTTCAAGGGAAAATACGGTCTAGATCTACTGGAAGGCTACGGCTGCACCGAGCTGGCGCCGGTCGTCTCCGTAAACCTTCCCGACGTGGTCGATGCCCCGGAACCGCAGACGGGTCACAAGCCAGGTACGGTAGGTCACCCGATTCCCGGCGTCGCTGTCAGGGTTGTCGATCCT
>JAHKKJ010000406.1 GCA_020027655.1 Deltaproteobacteria bacterium
TGCCGGTATAGGATCCGGCGCACCTCGGCGATAGCGAGCGGATGACCGTGCACGGAGTGTCCAGAGTGAATCACCACCTCAGACTCCGCGTCGTCCAGATGAGCGCTCGTATACTTGACGATACCATCGTCGTCCTCCGCGATCGGACCGTTGCCTCTCACCGCGACGATGGAATTTGCGGTTATTCCGGGCGCGACTGGAATGGGCGCTAGTGCTTGAACAAACGGATTGCCGGGCGTCATGTGGTGGATGCTCCGCGGGAGGCCTCCGACGGACAGAGCCACCACACCCGGGTTGCCCGTAACCAGATCCTCCATGAGATCAACGAAGCCCTTGGGAAGGCTCGCAAAGCCAGCGACCTGCTGGGCTATCCAACTTCCGGCCTCGTAGCTGCCGCGGTGTGGCGTCGCGATGAAGATAATGCGGCGGACGAACGGAAGTGGTTGGAGGAAAAGAGTGCGCCGCAGCTGCTCCCGCGTTTCGTCCCGTAGAATAAGATCGTCGAGCGGCCGTTGGCTCACGGTATCCCAGAGCCGAGTCCCCGAATTGATGGCCGTCATCTTAGCGAGCAGCCCGCCCTGGCTATGCCCGATGATCACCATTTGCCGGAGCGCAGTGTCGGTGCCGTCGGGATCGAGTTGTTCCACGATAAGCCGCAGAGACGTTCGCAGAACGTCTGCCGAATACGTAACCGGATTACCCGTGTCGTAGTAAAAGAACCAGTATTGGAAGCGGGTGCGGAGCCAGGGGTCGTTCTCAAGTGAGTTCAGCATATCCGCCCAGCGGCCGGGACCGGAGGCGGTGCCGTGCACGAAGACCACCGGAATGCGGCCGCGCCGGTAGGGCTGCATGAACAAGAGCTGCGCCCGAGCTTCTCCGAGCTTGGTTGTCACGACAAGGCCCTTCAGCAGGTCGCCGGCCAGGAATCCGCGCAGCTCCCAATCCCATATGGCGGATTCGCTTAGCGTATAGGCAAAGGCGGCCGACGGCTCGACCTCCAGAGGAACGCGCTGACCGTCAATTTCAACTACATCGGTAGTATAGCCGTCGTAGATCTCCAGGGCTCCGGTAATACGGCCCGTTGCCAGCGCACGACGAGGGTCGTCGAGGCGAAGGAGCGCCGTCACCGGCACCTTGGTAGCGCGGCCAACGAAGTCCCGTAACTTGGCGTCCGGCGCAAATGGCACTGTGCTCGCGGCCAGCGGGGCTCCGATCCCGGTTCGCCGGTAGCGCTCGCGCAGCCCCCGCACTTCGAGCTCGGCGACGGGAACGAAGTTTACGAGCCGCCGATCACCCCAGCGGAGCCACTTTGGATCGAGCTCCACCGTTAGCTCGCCAAAGGGGAGCGTCCGCGTTCCTCCACGCAGCTCGACAACAGAGCGGTCAGCCGAGGCGAACCCAGAGGTCAGGCCGCGATTGTACAGATCTGCGGCCAACCTTAGCCGCCGGTCGACAGGATAAAGCGGCTCAGCAACGCCGTGCGGAAAGAGCAGAGCGTAGGCATAGACGGCGGCTGCCAGGTAATACTCTTGCTTGCCGCTCTGCTCTGCATGCAGGAAAGAAAGCTCGGCGAGGGCGAAAAGCTCGTCTCTGCCGGCGAGCCCGCCGACGATAGCGGCATGCAGGTGTGCCAGGGCTCCCTCAGGATCCGACTCGAAGCGTTCCGTCAAATCCCAGCGGTAGAGAACAATGCGGCTGGCGCCGCTCTCTTCTCCAACGGTCAGCACATTGGCGGTGAGCTCGCGATGAACAGTGCGGGGATCGACCCTCTCGACGGTGACCGGCGCCGTACAAGCGGCCAGCAAGAACGGCAGGAAGAGAAACAGGACGATAAGTAGTCTGCGTCGGATCCTCACCACTCGCGCTCGCATCGAACCAGGCGTCCAAAAGATCATAATAAAGACCTGATTGGCTACTGATTGCTTTCTAACTGGCACAACCATCGTCCTTTATCATGACAAATGACGACAGACAAAAAGCTTGGGCGACTTTCGGCCCCTTGAAGGCTGTTGCTTGATGCTGCGGCGCCAGCAGCAGTTCGACTCTTTGTCTTTTCCGGCAACTCGTTTTGGTGATTATGCCAAGGTATGGAGATATAACTACTGACTATGAAGGAACGACAACACTTAGAAGTCATTCTCAGGGTCTTTAGACGAGATAGGAGAAATTGTGAGGTAGCAATGTCACTAGAGGTCATTGGCCTGTAATTTTAGGCTCACCTGTTAGGAATATCGCCCTTATCTCTGCATCACCTGTGGAGTCGATCGGGGATATCAAGGGCAAGGTCAACTCGAGATCGTCGCATATAGGGCAAATGCGAAGCCCGAAAATCTCTGCGAAAGAAGCCAAAAAATGCTAACCGAAAGGGGTCAGATCTTGGACTATGAGATTAGGAGTCCTTCAAGCTCCCGCAACCAAAGTTTCACTGTGACATTAGGATGCACATATCGGCTGAGCTCCAACAAATAACTGTCCGCCTCCACAACGATGGCTTTAAACCGCCCCTGGAAAAGGTGACCCACTCGCCGATGGCATCGGTTGTAGTAACCGATATGACTGACATTCAAGTGCCTCATGAACTCAGAGAGATTCGCCTTGGGGGTTTGCACGACCAAATGAAAATGGTTACCGATCAGCACGTAGCAATGAACTCTTACTCCATAGCTTTCCAACGATCTTTGGACCCGGTCCAAAAAAGCTCTACGGTCCTCATCGTCACTAAAGATCTTTCTCCCCTCGTTGCCTCGACACGTCACGTGATAGTGCGCGTCCGCGTAGTCAATCCGTAACGGTCGAGCCATAGCCGCTCCCTACCGCAACCAGTTTCATAGTACAAGATCTGACCCCTCGTCATCGATGACGAATCACTCATCGCACCTGCTTCTCCCGCGCCACGAACGCCTCGAACGCCGCCTTCTCTGCCGCGATCCGACGACGATATCCCTCGCGCTCCACGAACACCCGGATGCCTTCTGGATAAGCCATTGGGGCCCCGGCTATGATCTGTGATTTTCTGATTACTCTTTGGCGTTGCGCGTCGCCAGCCATACAGCCATCGCGCCCAAACCGAACCCGATCGCCAAACCCATGGCCACAGACCGTAGCGGATCGCGCTTGACGCGATGGGCCGCATCGTCAATCAAGTCTTCAGCGGCATAACGGCTGCGCTTGGCCAACCGCTTGGCCTCAGTCACAGTGTCTTCGACGGCCTGAGAAGCTTCGGTCTTGAGCCGCGAGATTTCACCTCCTGCTTCCATCAGCCTCTCTCCAACGTGCCTGGCTTTTCCAAGCAAGCTGCTTTTGTCGTTCTCTTCCATAGTCGATCCCTCCCTTTATTTATTTACGGTTTTTTGTCGCGTCGCTGCTGCCGGGCCACGGCACCCTTCGCGAAAGCCTTCATCCCCCCCTCTCGGCATCCTGGAATTTATGCTCGACGCATCCACGTCGCTTTTAAATCCTCCCGTGAAATCGAACAGCGGGTTGTACAACTTGGAAATCGGCGAGCCAGGGTCCGAAACGACGGTCAGCCCCTCGCCGATGATAATCAATAGCGATGATGCTAACGAAACCTATTTCGACTGACCGGCGGTTTGCTATCCGGCATTCTCTGATTTTAAGCTTCCAAATCCCTTAGAGAGAAGAAAAATGGAGAGTTGGGTTAGGAGTTGGGGGTCACACAGATTTGGGGTCAGGCGAATCCTTAATCGATCTTTTTGGCCGCCAGCTCTTCCTCAAGTTGGTGCAGAGCATTTCCACTAAGCCACATGGCTCCGGACTTCTCGCCAACTCCTCCGCTAGTTTCCCTAGCCCTCTGCTCAACACAGCTGGATCTTCCACTCCCCCCTGATTTCGCCAGCACATGACGTGATAAAGCGCGCCGACGCAATGTACCCTCCGCTTTCTGGCCATAGGGGAACACCCATAATCCGCAAACCAAAAATAGCAATAAAGTTTGCCTGACCCCTTTATCTGCGCCCTCACGCTTTCCGCAGCGAGATTGATTGCGAATTGATTTAAGGGTTCACGGATTACGCTTTGGAGCCAATACGGGTCAGAGCTGGTATAGGTTCGCCGCGTTTTTCCACAGCAACTTCTCCCGCGTCTCCGCCGAAACGTCTTGGAAACAGCGAGTGATGGTTTCCCGCGTCCGTGGCCATGTCGATGTCGCGAGTGGGAAATTGGTGGACCAGAGAATACGGTCGGTGCCGACGTACTTAGCAAACGGCGCAACCTCGTCGAACCAGGAGGTGAACCAGCACTGGCGATGAAACATCTCCGAGGGCTTTAAATCGTAACCCTCCCGGGCAAGGCCATCATGCTCGAATTGGTGGTCCGCCCATTCCATGTAGAGCATACCCCAACTGAGCGCGCTTTCCGCCAGTACGATACGTAGACGCGGATGCCGTAACAGAACGCGTGAGAAAGAGTACAGGGAGATGACAAAAACACTCGAGACGGGTTTGGTCACTGCATCGAGAGCCTCGGCGAGAGCGGGCGCCAGTCCCGTCAAGGGAGGGTATTGTAACTCATTCGAGGCGCCCGAATGCAGACACAC
>JAHKKJ010000407.1 GCA_020027655.1 Deltaproteobacteria bacterium
CCCGTCGTGGCGTTCAACGAGTCTACCATGCTTTTGAGCCCATCGGGCATCTTGTCGTTGAGTGCAAACCAGCAGCCGCCCATCAGGCCGCAGGCTTGGCGGAATTTCTCAGTGAGCAGGTGGGACTGCGTCCAACCCTCTGGCTTCTGCATATCGAGGGGCCCCCATTTCGCGCGATAAGCTAGATCCGGTGGCGGCTCCGCACCACCGGCACCCTGCGGTTTCATCCCACCGCTCGCGACCAATTCCCGCAGCATCTGGCTGAGCAGCGGGCGCCATTCGTGCTGCGCCGGAGTGCCGCCTTTGGTGTGAACCACCCAATTCTTTGCCTCGCCGCCCAAAGTCTCAGCTAATTCCTTTGGCCCGTCAGCGAGGATATTGCCGAGCCAGGTTTCCCGCCTCGCACATCGCTCCAATAAAGTTTCCGCAGCTTCCAAGTTTCCCCATTCTAATTTGAGCCCGTCGGTGCGATCGGGGCCGAGCACGCCCTTTTCCCAGGCCTCGAATGCTAGTCCCGCACCGCAGGCATAGTGGCTGCACTCAATGCCTAGATCATTGATGCGTTCGGAGAGATAGAGGACGTCGTTGCCCTTAAAGCCGAGATTGTAAAAAGTATCTTGCCACTCGCTGCCGGCGTTGAAGTGACCCACTTTCCCTTTATGCCGTCCTTCGCCGATCTCCACGTCCCAGGGACACAGGCGCGGGCATTGAAAACAGGGACGCAGCACGACCCGGTTTTGATCCAAGCCGCGGGCTTCGTCGGTGATGATCGTGCTGCGCCAGTTTAGTTTGGTGATTGCGCCCCAGGAGTCTCCGTGGCCGACGCTTTTTTTCTTTTGCGCAATGGTATAGACGCGGGGCTGCAATGCTTTCCTCCAGCGCAACCCGGCATCGATCAGATCCTTCTTGCGAGCAATCCGCGGCCGCCGGGTACCCCAAACGACGATGGCCTTCAACTTCTTGGAGCCCATCACCGCGCCCAGACCATGAGCCGCCGTGTGGTTGTAGTCGTTGACGAACATGGCGGCGCGAATGAGATTTTCGCCCGCCGGGCCGATGGCGCCCACGCGCGTGTCCTGATGACCCGACTCCGTACGTAATATTGCTTCCGTGTCGCGCACGCCTTTGCCCCAGACGCGGCCGGCGTCGCGCAATTCGACTTTGTCTTCGCCGACATAAAGATAGATCGGTTTCTGCGCCGCGCCGGTGATGATGAGACCGTCATAGCCGGCGTTTTTTAGCGATGCTCCGAAGTAGCCGCTGGTGGCGGCCCGACCGAGGGTGTAGCGTGTCGCGGGACTGAGGTAGACGAAACATATCTTGGTGCCGCCCGGCGTCAAACCTGTTCCAGTAACCGGACCAGTCATACCGACGATGACATTTTTCGAGTCGTAGGGGTCGATATTGAGTGGTAGCTCGTTAAGCAGGACGTACTCGGCGAAAAGTTGCCCGCCCCAGTACTTGCGTAAAAGCGGCTCTTCGGGGAGATTTAAATCGGTAAATTTTCCCGTGCCGAGATCGACGCGCAAGATCTTGCCCATGTAGCCACCGGGCAGTCGGGTCGTTCTTCGGCTCGGAAAAAAATTCGCGTAATCGGAAGTTGATGTCGCCAATTGCACTCCTCACATCCGGTTTCGGAAGTTCTCAAATCGATTTGTGTCATTCTGAGGAGCCGATGGCGACGAAGAATCTACATCCTTCGCTTTGCTCAGGATGACAACCGTTCGCTTGTTGAAACAATCCATAGCTGGCGTTCAGTTAGTTAATCCGCTGCTGCCCACAGCACTCGATCCGCGGGCAAATCGATATCAAGTCTCTCCCAACTCTCACCCAGGTCTCGGCTGATCATGAGATCGCCGGCTCCGCCGGCGCCGGAGGCGTGGCCGCGCGCGACGTTGCCGAATCCGGCAAAAACAGTTTTTGCGTCATGGGGGTGATGGACCAGGGCCCAAATCATGGAGTCCAAATTATCCGGGAGACCGCAGGTGACTCTTTGCCAAGATTTCGCGTTGTCTCTGCTCGTGAACAGCGCCGCCCGGGCGCCGCGATTTTCACGACGCCAGAAACCCGGCGATCCGTCCGCGGTGGCGAGCAGCATGTTTGGATTCTCCCCCGATTTAGCAGGCGGCAAGAAAAGAAAATCGTGGAAGTAATCCCGCGTCAGTCCATTTTCAGCGCGCACCCAGCCTTCCGCTGGATTGTCGGTGGTAAAGAATCCGCGCGCCGTCGCCAGATAATAGCGCTCGAAACTTTGCGGCAGGTTCAGGATCACATGGATATCCAAGTAGTCGATCCCTTTGCTGACATCCTCCCAGCTCTGGCCCCGGTCGAAGCTGCGAACGATGCCGCCATGCTCGACGCAGAGATAAATGACGCTCGGGTCGTCTGGATGTATGAAAATATGGCGCACGTGGCCGAGGTGCGGTGGCTGGGGGAACCACCAGTTTTTGCGTGTCGCTTCGGGAAGCTCTTTGAGGGTGGTTAGCTCCTCCCAGCGATTGCCGCCGTCTTCGCTGCGAAAAAGCCCCACGGGTTCGATCCCGGAATAGATGACTTTATCGTCGGTAGGATCGACGGTGACGGAGCGAATATCGCCGTCCAGAACTTTCGTCCAATTCTTACCGGCGTCTGTGGTGCGGTACAGGCCGTCGTGAGTTACGCCAACGAAAACCCGGTCAGGCGATTGCTGGCAGCCAAAGATGGAATCGATGATGCCGTCTTCAAAGCTGCAACTCACTTGTTCCCAGCCGGCATTCCTTGAGCGCCAGACGAATAATCCGTGTTGGGTTCCTGCGTAAAGGCGTACTCCTTCGCTCATGGTTTTCTCCTTCGTTCCAGCCGTTCAAATCGTTCAAGTCGTTCAAAAGGTTCAATCCGGATAAAACGAATTGAACGGCTGGAACCGTTTGAACTATTTGAACGGCCTTCGTCTACCTTACGGGAACAGCTCGCTTCTGCCCGTCGCGGGTTGGCGATCCCAGCGGGCCTCGAGACTACAAAAATAATTCCATGCTCTCTGGGCGCGGCGCTCCAGTGCGATCTCCGCGCCGAAGGTGCGACATTCTTCCGGGCTGATCGTGCCGACCTCCCCCAGTGTTACCGCCTGCAGGGTTTTCTTGGTGTCATCTTCCAAGACTAGCGCGGTGTAGAGGACTTCCTGTAGGTTTTGGGCGACAACGACGATACCATGGCCGCGCAGCAGAGCCGCGCGCTTGTCGCCGATGACTTTCAAAAGGTTATTGCCGCGCTCGGGAGTCGTAATCAGTTGGGCTTCGGGAAAAAGCGGCACGCCGTCCGTGAAGATTGCACCTTGCAAGGTGACCGGGCGAAATTCGCGCTTGGCGATGGCGAAAAGCGTTGCGTAGGGGGTGTGCAGGTGCGCGACGGCGAGCGCGTCGGCGCGAGCGCCATGAAGCGCGGTATGAATCGGCCATTCCACCGGCGGACCATTTTTTCCTTCCAGCGGCTTGCCGTCGAGATCCGTGGGCACCATATCTTCCGGCCGGAAACTTCCCTTGTCGGAACCCATGCCCGGCGTGATCAAGACCCGTTTCGTTTCGGGTTGGTACACGCTGACGTGGCCAAATACGCCGATCATGCCCTGCATTGCGAAAATGCGGGTGCAAGTGGCCAGTTGCTCGCGCAGATCTTTTTCCGAAGTCATCGGCTGGTTCTCCTTTGTGTATTTTCCAGGTCTTTTTTCACGTCTTCGACGAGTTGCAAGCTCAGCAAGCGCTCCGGCGGAATGTCTTCTTTGATTTGCAGCGGGATCTTGATGTCGTACTCCAGGAAATTTTTTATGCCTTCGGATGTTGGCAGGCCGGGCACTCCCGGAGCCAAAGCCCGCAGGTAATTTTTCGTCGCCTCCACAAGCATGGCTTTGGTGGTGTTGCCAAGCTGAAGTTTTTTGATGCCGAGATCCACCGCTTCCTCCGGCCTTTCCCGCACGAACATCAGACCGCGGATCGCTCCTTTGAGCCATCTTTTTATTTGCCCTGGATGTTCCCGGATTTTTCTCTCCGTGGTGACGAAGCCTTGAAAGGGCATGGGAAAGAGATCGCCGAGAAAGCCCAGTGAAACGAGCCCTTCTTTTTGCGCGAACACCAGTCCGCCTGGATCTACGGCGGTCACGTGAGCGGCTCCGCTTTTAACAGCCATGACTCGCGTATTGGTATTTGCCCCCATGGCAATCCGGATGAGATCTGTCGAAGCCACACCGCCTCGCTCCGCAAACATGGTCATGATGCGGTCTTGCGTATCGCCGGGGCTGCCAATGGCTATCCTCTTACCTTTCATGTCGGCGGCACTTTTGATGCTCGGGTCGGCGACGAGATAGAACGTCACTTTGTCTGCCTGGAACATGATTCCCTTGACGGGCGCTCCCTTGATCGCAGCGCGCATGCCGCTGCCCCCCGCCCCACTATAGTCCACGTCGCCGCTTAGCAGCGCTGCTATGGAAAGTGGACCCGAAATGACCACCGTCTCGTTGTCGAGTCCCTCGTCGCGGAAGAATCCTCTGGCGTCGGCGACGAAAATGGAAAGGTAGTTCAG
>JAHKKJ010000408.1 GCA_020027655.1 Deltaproteobacteria bacterium
GGCGGTAAGCCGAGAGTTTATGCCGGGACACAACCGGCCCACTTATATTATAGCGACGACTTGGGAAAGAGCTGGACGGAGCTTCCTGGTTTGCGCCAGGTGCCCGGCGTCGAGAAGTGGACCTTCCCCGGCCCGCCCCATCAGGCGCATGCGAAGAGCATTACCTTTCACCCGAATGATCCGAACATCATTCACGTCGCGGTCGAAGTCGGTGGTTTTCTCAGAAGCACGGATGGCGGCAAAACTTGGACGACGATCGACAGCATAAACCCTGATGCGCACCGGGTGTTGGTTCCTACCAATGATCCCGGCAAACTGTACGGCACGGCGCCGACCACGAATTGTGGCCCGGAAGTCCCCGCTGGGTTTTGCGTTAGCACGGATGGCGGCGCGAGCTGGAAGAGCATGACGCCGAGGGATTTTAGAATCGGCTACGTCGATCCGTTCTTCGTCCATCCCAAAGATTCCAACTTGCTGTTTGTTGCCGGAGCCAAGACCGGACCCGGCACCTGGCGAAACCTGCACACGGCGGACGCGCGCATCGCCCGCAGCCGGGACGGCGGTAAGACTTGGGACATGCTAACCGGCGGTCTGCCCGATCATATTCGCGCCAACATCGAAGGCATGGCGATGGATGTGTGGAACGGTGGCTACGCGATTTTTGCCGGAACGACAGACGGAGATGTCTTCTATAGCGATGATGAGGGAGAGCACTGGCAGACGATTATCAAAGGAATTGGGCCGGTCTCCAAGTCGCACCACCACGTCAATCTGTCGTTGGACGAACAGGCTGCCCATCACTAAGATCAAACCTCTGGTCGTGGCCGATCACCAAAGGGGCACGGTACGCCGTGCCCCTTTATTTTGCGGATAGGGAAAAGATGCGGCTACTAAACTCTGTCTCGGGCGTCTTTTGCGCTGTAGTTAAATCACGCCGAGAAGGACCTGGGAATCCCGAACATTGAGATTGGCACTTTAAATTATCATGATAATCTAAAATACATGTTTAAATAGGCTCCACGTTTACCACCGGGGAATTAAGCACCGAATCATCGTCTGTCTAGAGCGCACGAGTCGCAGGACGGAGGATGGGATATGGATCATGCCGGCCAACGAGTTTATCAGTCGTTTGAGCAGCGGTGATTTATTTTGATCTCTTTGGGTGAATTCGCCGCAGCTTGTGCAAATTTTTCCGAGCCCCGCACCCTTGAAAACGAGGATTTACTCGCGCCAAGCATGTCCTGAGCAACATCGAAGGGGCGCTAAGAACGCCAAGTTCAGAATTCTTGTCCGACGCCTTCATCGTCAAATGTCATGACAAATGACGACTTAGTCGTCAAATGATGGGGCTTTAGCTCTGTGGGAATCAAGCTGAAGGGTGAGGTCTTTGCGTGAGTCCGCGCACCCCCGTCCCTTTAGTGCTTTCCTTGATGCGCCTGCATCAGTCTCTAAAAATGAGCGGACGTTCTCAACGAAACAGGTCTCCCTGCCAAAGGCGCTCGATGAATATCGCATAGGGAAGCACCTCGATGCCGTCTTCGGTTATGCGACGCTGCGCGTCAAGAGACACGACAAAACGTTTCTTGACCCGGGCGTGCTCATGAGATAACTCCCTGAGCCCTCTTAGGTGATCCGCGGTGACGGATCGTGAAGCTTTCGCCTCAAGAGCGTACGCCATATCATCGATGATGAAGTCCACTTCAGCGCCGGTTGTAAGCCGCCAGTAGCTTAAGTCGTGCGCCTGCCCACTATACTGAGCGTACGCAGCCAGCTCATGGTGGACCCAGTTTTCGAACGCCTTGCCGAACAACTCCGAACCGGGTTCGACCTTGCCGCGCCGGGCCAGCAAGTTCACCACGGCCACGTCAGCAAAAAAGAATCTGGGAGCACGAATGGTACGACGTTTGGGCCTTCGAACATAGGCGGGAAGATATCGACCCAGCAATGTGTCCACGAGAATTTCAAAGTAGCCTCGAACCGTGTGGGCAGAAACGCCGCAGTCACGCGCAATGGTGGCGTAGTTCAGAACACCGCCATCCGAAAGCGCCGCGGAGTTCAAAAAGTTAGAAAACACTGGCAAGCTTCGGGAAAGCCCTTCGGCGAGCACCTCCTCTTTGAGATAATCTTGAACATAAGCGCGAATAAGGGGTTCGGGAGAGTCTTCAAGGTAGTGGCGAGGGAGGTAACCGTGATTCAGCATGCGAACGAGATCGAATTGCGCTCCAAGTTCCGCCGACACCAGGCCGAACAGTTCGTATCGCAGCGCCCGCCCACCGAGGAGGTTTGCCTGCGAACGCCGCACGCGCCGGGCGCTCGATCCACAGAGCACAAAAATCCGCCGTCGGTTTTCGATGAGCCAGTGGATCTCGTCGAACAGCGCTGGTATTTTCTGCGCTTCTCCAATTACGACGAGCCGGTCCCTTGGCAGCGCGTCGACCTCTTCGCGCAAAAGCGCGGGACGTTGGCTGAGCCGGATTAGGGTGTCGGTGTCAAGCAAATCGATCCAATGCGCGCCAGGGTAAACCGACCGAAGCAGCGTGGTCTTTCCGGTTTGACGCGGTCCCCAGAGGAAAAACGAATGCTTTGGCCGTGGCGGTAGAACAAGACAACGCTGAATCACCCCTTCCTTTTATCATGAATATCGGAAGAGCATCAACCGATTGTCGAAATCGGGACCCAAAACCGGTTCGGATATTTTCCCCCAAGGCGCAAAGTTTGGGAGAATGATCTGGATCATTTTTCTTATAACTTAGCGTCTTTGCGCCTTTGCGGGAAAATCCTCTTCTGAATTGCCCATTCACGCCTCACGTTCTTCCGATTCGTTTCCTTGACGCGCAGTAGCGACCTGGCGTAAAAGTCAGCTCAGCCTCCCTTCGGGATTATCTATGGTAACCACTAGTAAAAAAGCCGCGAAGAAGCCAAAGGCGAAGGCGAGCAGTCCCCTGGCGAAAGAGTCTCGGTCGAAGCAAGCGCAATTAACTGAGGAGCTAAGGCGGGAGCGCGACGAAGCGCTGGAGCAGCTTGCTGCGGCTAGCGACATCCTGCGGATGATCGCCCGTTCGCCAACCGATCTTCAACCCGTGCTCGCTGCGATTGCCGAGAGCGCGGCGAAGCTCTGTGACGCTGCGGACGCTGTAGTGTGGCGCGTCGACGGCGACGTCTTTCGCCCCGCCTCACACTTTGGCGCGATCCCAACTCGAGTGGGTCGAGGGCAAGAAGTCACTCGCGGCACGGCGGTAGGCCGAGCTTTCCTCGATCGACAAACGATCCATATTGAGGACCTCGCGGAAGCGGCGAAAACCGAGTTTCCCGGGAGCGAGCCTTTCCAAAAGCGGACCGGCACACGAACTTTTCTGTGTACACCGATGCTCAGAGAAGGGGTGCCAATTGGTCTTATCGCTATTAGGCGAACAGAGATTCGTCCATTCACTGGGAGACAAATCAAGCTGCTCGAAACCTTCGCCGACCAGGCCGTGATCGCGATCGAGAACGTACGGTTGTTTCAAGAACTGAAGGAGTCTTTGGAGCAGCAGACCGCCACCAGCGAAATTCTGGGTGTCATCGCCAGCTCGCCGACGGACGTGCAACCAGTGTTGGATATTGTGGCGAAGAATGCGGCGCGGCTATGTGATGCGGCTGATGCTCAGATTTTGCGCGTCGAAGGGAACCTCCAACGGAAAGTAGCAATCTATGGGATATTGCCCCACGTGCGGGGGCTCGGCGATAGTCGGCCAATCAGCCGCGGTTCGGGGAGTGGCCGGGCCATACTCGAACGGCGGACGATACACATACATGACATGGCGGACGAACGTGAAGAGGATTTCCCTGACGTGTGGCGGTCCGATCAAAGCATGGGGATTCGAACAACACTTACCGTCCCACTACTGCGAGAGGGAGCCGCTATCGGGGCGATCGTGATTCGGCGCCAAGAAGTTCGTCCGTTCTCGGACAAGCAGATCAAGCTGCTCGAAACCTTCGCCGACCAGGCCGTCATCGCTATTGAGAACGTGCGGCTTTTTCAAGAATTGCAAGTTCGCAACCGTGATCTCACCGAAGCGTTGGAGCAACAGACGGCGACAGGTGAAGTTCTTCGCGTGATTGCGTCCTCGCCCACGGAGCTACAGCCGGTTCTGGATACTCTTCTCGCTAATGCCGTAAAGTTATCTGGTGCCAAGCAAGGTCATATTCGTCGCTCCGATGGAGAGTATCTGCGAGTCGTTGCTCACTACAATGAAAGTCCCGAACGGATCGCAGTCCTTCAATCCAACCCCATTCCATTGAGGCCGGACATTCCTGGTGCTCGAGCGTTCCTTGAGGGCAAACCAATTCATATCCTTGACGCTCAAGTAGAGGCTCCCGGCGGCCAATTTTTGGCACGGCAGACGGGGGTACGAACGTTGTTGGGAGTGCCATTGTTGCGAGAAGGAACAAGCATTGGAACAATCACAATTTGGCGCGACGTTGTCGAGCCATTCACTGACCGGCAGATTGACTCGGTAAAGACGTTCGCTGACCAGGCGGTGATCGCCATCGAGAACGTGCGTCTGTTC
>JAHKKJ010000409.1 GCA_020027655.1 Deltaproteobacteria bacterium
CGGGAGGAGCTGGTTTCATGGGTTCGCATTTAGCAAAGGAGTTGCTCCATCGCGGCCACATTGTGACGGTCCTGGATGACCTGAGCGGCGGATTTCCAGAGAACGTCGATCCGAGAGCGCGCTTGATCGTGGGAAGCATTACCGAGGATGATCTCATCAAGGGGGTGTTCTCCGAAGGACACTTCGACTACATCTTCCATCTAGCCGCGTACGCCGCAGAGGGACTCAGTCATTTCATCAAAAGGTTTAATTACGAAAACAACCTGATCGGGAGCGTAAATCTGATCAACGCGTCGGTAAACCACGGGGTGAAATGCATCGTTTTTGCCTCCTCCATCGCTGTGTATGGAAAAAATCAGCTTCCCATGACCGAAGAGATGATTCCGGTGCCGGAAGATCCCTATGGCATTGCGAAGCTGGCAGTAGAGCAGGAGTTACGGGTCAGCCACGAAATGTTTGGCGTCGATTATGTCGTCTTCAGGCCACATAACGTCTATGGGGAAGGACAGAATATCGGCGATCGGTATCGGAACGTGGTCGGCATCTTTATGAACCAAATCATGCAGGGTCAATCGATGACGATTTTCGGGGACGGCGAGCAGACGCGCGCATTCACCTATATTGAAGATGTCGTACCCGTTATGGCTGACGCCCCATCCAACCCGGCTGCGCTCAATCAGGTCTTTAACGTCGGTGCTGATACGCCGTACACGGTGAATGAGCTGGCCAAGAAGGTGGCGGAGGCGATGGGGGTCTCTGCGAACGTGAAGTATCTGGAAGCAAGAAATGAGGTCAAGCACGCGTTTCCGAGTCACCGGCGGCTTTACGAGGTCTTTGGATACACAGCCAAGGTCTCATTAGAAGAGGGCCTGGAGAGAATGGCGCGCTGGGCTCGTTCCGTCGGGGTAAAGCAGAGCAAGTGCTTTGACAAGGTAGAGATCATGAAAAATATGCCTAAGAGCTGGCAGGAGGAATTTGCACCGGCACATGCAGAGATAAGAACATGAGAATTCTCGTGACAGGCGGAACCGGCTTTACGGGCAGCCATCTCGTTCGGCGCCTCCTGGATAGGGGCCACGAAGTTCTCGTCATGGATAACCAGAGGGGCCTTTTCTACGACGAACTCAAGGCGCGGGGAGCCAAAATCGAATTGGCAAGCATCACGGATAGGCGTCTCGTCGATACCATGGCAAAGGAATGTGAAGTGGTGTATCACCTCGCTGCCGCGTTCCGGCAGTTGGACGTCCCGAACCAGTACTATTGGGATGTCAATGTCGAGGGGACCAGATACCTAGCGGACGCAGCTCACCGGTTTCAGGTCCGCAGATTCATCTATTGTTGTACCCAGGGTGTCCACGGTCACATACAGAATCCGCCGGGAAACGAGCAATCGCCCATCGCACCGGAGGATTACTACCAATTGACGAAGTATGAAGGGGAAAAGGTCGTGTGGGAATATGTCGAGAAGGGACTCGACGCCGTAACCCTTCGTCCCACCGCCATCTACGGTCCAGGCGATCCAGGAAGATTTCTTATTCTTTTCCGCCTGGTGAAGAGAGGTGCCTTTTGGATGTTTGGTGATGGGAATACCTTCTACCATCCGGTCTACGTTGATAACCTGGTCGATGCCTTCGAATTGGCTGCCGCGAAGGAAATGACTCAGGGAGAGACCTACCTTATCGGAGATGACCACTATTCCTCCTTGAACGAACTCGTTCAACACGTGGCCGCGGCTCTGAACCTATCCGTGCGAATCCGGCATCTACCCTTTTGGCCCCTCTGGTGTACAGCCTGGACTTGTGAAATGCTCTGTAAGCCCTTTCGGATCTCTCCACCTCTCTTCCGTCGGCGCGTCGATTGGTTTCGCCAAAACCGGGCCTTCGATATCACGAAGGCCAGACATGGTTTGGGGTACCGACCCAAAGTCGACTTGGAAACCGGCCTCGCCCGAACCGCCAGGTGGTATTTGGATAACCACCTGCTCTAGTCAGAAAATCGACGACAATGTGCGGCATTTGCGGCCTCTGGCAACCGACCGGAGTCAATGAACGTCTCGTCCGATCGATGAACGAGGCGCTGGTACATCGAGGTCCCGATGACGAAGGCTATTACTTCGACGGTCCAATCGGCCTTGGCCACAGGCGTTTGAGCATCATCGATCTTGAAGGGGGACGTCAACCCTTATCTAACGAAGACGGCACGGTGTGGATTGTCTTTAACGGGGAAATCTACAACTTTCTGGAACTGCGTCAGGAGCTGGAAGCAGCGGGCCATCGCTTCAAGACTCGCACAGATACGGAGGTGATCGTCCATCTCTATGAAGACCATGGAGTCGACTGTGTGAAGCAGTTGCGCGGAATGTTCGCGTTCGCTATCTGGGATCACCGCCATCAAAGGTTATTCCTAGCCCGCGACCATGTGGGGCAGAAGCCCTTGTTCTTTTACCAGAGAAACGGCGCATTCGCGTTCGCCTCCGAGATCAAAGCACTTCTCCAAACAAGCCATGTCTCACCTGAATTAGACGGCAGCGGAATGAATCATCTTATTTCACTGAGATTTACCCCGGGAACCCAGACGATGTTCAAGGGCATTCAGAAAGTACCCGCCGGACACTCCATGGTCGTGGAAAAGGGGCAATCTCGGCTGGAAAGATATTGGGATCTCCAGTATACGCAAAAGCTGACGGGGTCAGAGGTCGACGTTGTCGATCGCCTAAAGAAGCTGCTCCTTGAAACCGTGAGGTCTCATCTCGTCAGCGATGTCCCGATCGGGGCATTCGTGAGTGGGGGAATTGATTCCAGCACCGTCGCCTCGATGATGGCAGTCGCCTCGCCAGAGCCGATTGCGACGTTCTCTATTGGCGTGAAACAGGCAGATTTCAATGAGCTACCATACGCGCGGCTGGTCGCTGCCAAATATCAGACCAAGCATCATGAGGCTATTATCGATGAGGATCTCGTGAAGCTACTCCCAAAGCTTATCTGGCATATGGATGAGTTATCGGATCCGTTTGGATTCGGTATATTCCTCGTTGCGCAAATGGCGAAGCCACATGTGAAGGTGGTGTTAGGAGGAGACGGAGGAGACGAGCTGTTTGTGGGCTATGACCGCTATGTCGGAAATACGTTGGTTGATTATTACTGCTATATACCGGAAGGAATCAGAAAACATGCAATGCGTACAGTGATAAAGCTGATTCCAGACTCCTATACGTACAACAGCGTAGCCCAGAAAATTCGCTGGATCAACGAAATGTCGCTCAGATCAGGTGGGGAGAGATACGCTGAAAGCATGAGCTTTCTCCGCTTCACGCATGAAATGAAGGAGAAGCTGTTTACAAGGCGATTACAGAAGCAGTTGAAGGAGGATTTTTACTCACGCTCGAAGATCCTGGAGCATTTCGATGCCGCTAACGCGAGGGACATCGTCGATAAGATGCTTTACACGGACATGATGACACGGCTACCGGAGCATCTCCTGCGGTCCGTCGATCATATGACGATGGCACATGGCCTGGAAGACCGTTCACCGTTGCTGGACCGTCGGGTGGTCGAGTTCGCCGCGTCGATCCCAACGGAAATGAAGCTGAAAGGGCGGTGTGTGAAATACATTTTCAAGCAGGTCGCAAAGGATTTTCTCCCACCTGAACTGCTATCACGGTCTAAGCAAGGATTTGCGTTTCCGTTGGGTTATTGGATGAAGGCCCGGCTCGGGAAGCTACTCGAGAGCCTTTTCAGGAAATCGCGATTAGCGGATGAAGGCTATTTCCATCAATCGTATATGATGGAGCTGCTCGAGCAACATCGTAGCGGAATGGCAGACCACAATTATCGGCTCTGGATCCTCCTGAACCTCGAACTATGGTGGCGCATTTATATGGACGGCATGGTGCCGGAAGAGCTAGAGGAAACGATGGATGAGTGGCTGGCGGTTGGGGCGGCATAAGGATGAGGAAGAATATCGCTGGATCATAACCCATGAAGGAGGCAGCCAATCCAAAGGCGGGGGAGCGTTTCCAGGATGTCCTGACTTTCCTAGAGAGTGTCGCGGAGGCTCAAGGAGTTTCTCTTCCTAGCGACTCAGAATCGCTATTTGACCAGGGCGTTCTCGACTCATTCGGCTTGCTCGAATTCCTCGGGTTCCTGGAAGAAACGTTTGATATCAAAATCCCCGACGACGACTTAACTCCAGGCAAATTCGAGACCATTGGTAGAATCCGCGAATACGTCGAAAGCCGCATGGGACATTGACCATGGCAGCCTTTATTATCGGCACAGGTCGCCATCTGCCGCAGCAGGTCATGACCAACGGCGATCTCGAAGCGCTTTTGGAGACCAGTGCGGAGTGGATTTTCAAGAATACGGGCATCCGAACGCGCCGCTGGGCGGAAGCTACGACAGCGACATCGGATCTGGCGGTTGGGGCTGTGCAGGAAGCTATCCAAAAAAGTGGATTAAGATTGGAGGATGTAGACTACCTCATCGCCGGGACGATGACCCCGGATCACCAGGTTCCCGGGATAGGACCCATAATTCAAGCAAAGT
>JAHKKJ010000051.1 GCA_020027655.1 Deltaproteobacteria bacterium
AGCGGAGGGTGTTGTAGGGGGCGGCGTAGAACCCGGCGTCCCTTTCCGTGGCAGCCCTCTTTCAGCTACTCAATGCGGCTCTTGCCACCCGCAACACTTTGAGGAGTGGAACTCCTCGTTTCACGCACGCTCCATCACCTCTGAAAATTTTCTCAAGACTTTTCCGCAGTATCTCGACTCTCTCGGAATGCAAGGGCGAGAAGATCCGCAGTCATCCATGGCCTGCCTCGGCTGCCATGCCCCTCTTCTGAAACACGCCGGGCCGGAGATGATTCGACAGGTCCGCGATTTCATAGTGGCCAAGGAAACAAAAAAACTTGACGGCTTTGAAATCGGCTGCGTCGCCTGTCACTTCGACGGCACTCGCGTCTTCTCGGACCCGATCGCCCGTCCGCAGGACAATCCGTTTCACGCTTCAAAGTTTTCGCCGTCCTACAAAGAGGCGTCGTTCTGCGCGAACTGTCACACGTGGGCTTCGTCCACCATTCCGTGCTCGGACGTCTACAGCGACTGGAAAAAAAGCCGAGCGGCAAAGCAGGGGACAACGTGCCAGGCGTGTCACATGGCCGAACGAGGCGGGATCGCCGCTACAGAAGGACCACAGAGAAAAATACACAGCCATGCTTTTCCGGGTGGACGCTCGGCCGCCATGCTGCAACAGGCGGTGGTCCTTGGTTTGAAAGCTGCCTTTCGGAGGGATCGTCTCGAGGTCAGTGTCACGGTCCGAAATCTTGCTCCGCACCGCGTTCCGGACGGTTGACCGTGGAACAGCTACGCGGTCCTGGAGGTGACCGTAACAGACGAAACCGGATGGGAGTTTGAGACCATAAAGCGGGTCTATGCCAATTTCGGACTCGACAAGAATGGGGAGACCACCGGAGTAGCGTGGAAGATTGTCAAACAGTCGCCGAGCTCAACGGCATTGAGAGCGGAAGAAATTCGCGTAGAAAAACTGAACTTTCTCGTCGAGCCGCGGGACGGAAAGCAATTCACGATTCGGGCGAAGATGCGCTACCACTATGCGCCGGCTCCACAAGACGGGTCTGGCCGAGAGGCTGACGCAACGAAAATGGCGGAGACGGTCTTGACTCTCCCGGGCAAGCGTCCGTCTTAATTACCAAGAGAGAATGCATGGCTGAGCAAGTGATTCAAAACGGTGAC
Organism: Deltaproteobacteria bacterium; assembly: GCA_020027655.1. Lineage (GTDB taxonomy): Bacteria > Desulfobacterota > Binatia > UBA9968 > UBA9968 > DAIRFP01. The sequence goes on from JAHKKJ010000051.1 coordinate 1,162, forward strand.
GAGGTCATCAACAAGGAGCTGATCAAGAGTTGGCTCCTGTGGGGTTTTGTCTGGGTCCTTTTCGCGCCGACCTTAGGCGTCATCGTATCGACCAAGTTCACCTACCCCGAGTTCTTAGAAGGGCTCCCGGCGTTGACGTTTGGCAGGTTGCGGCCGATTCACGTCAACGGCGTGATCTTCGGAACTTTTTCGACTCTCTTCATCGGGCTCTGCTACTACATCGTGCCGAAGCTGGCGCAGGTCCGGATCTACAAAGAGGAATGGGGATATCCCATGCTGTGGATTTGGAATCTAACTCTCATCGCCGGCTTCATCGCGCTCGCTCTGGGATACAATCAAGGTCTTGAAGCCGCCGAGTTTCCTCTCGTCATCGACATTATTATCTGGATTGCCTTGCTGGCGATTACCTTCCAATTCCTCGTGACGGTCGCGCGGCGAAAGGAGTCGGGGCTTTACGTTAGCCTGTGGTATCTGATTGCTGCTCTGGTTTGGATGGATATCAATTGGCCGTTCGGCAACTTCATTATTCCTTACGCGATTCCCGGCATCAATAATGCCGCGCTGCATGGCCTGTACATCCACTACATCGTGGGGCTCTGGATCACTCCCGCCGGTTATGTACTGATTTATTATTTCCTGCCGGCAAGCGTCAGAAATCCGATCTACAGCCACAAGCTTTCGCTGATCGGCTTTTGGTCGCTGGCGCTTTTTTATCCCTTCGTCGGAATTCATCACTATCTATTCAGTCCGATCGCCGACTGGGCGGAAACGATTTCCATCATGATGAGCGTTCTTCTGATCTTGCCGGTTTGGACTGTCCTGCAAAATTTTTTCGGCACTATGATCGGGCGCTGGCAAGGCTTCAGCGGTAATCTGACAGCCAAGTTTCTCATCACGGGGGCGCTCATGTACCTCATCGGTTGTTTTCAGGGATCGACCGAGGCGCTTCAGGCCTTGCAGCGGCCGACCCATTTTACCGACTTCGTCATCGCTCACTCACACCTGACGATTTTCGGCACGTTTGTGCTCTGGGCTTTGGCCGGAGTCGTGTATGTGTGGCCGCGCGTGACCGGTCGCGATCTCTATAGTTTCCGTCTGGCCAACTGGGGATATTGGCTGATCACAGCCGGAATCTCCACGATGGGTTTGATCCTTACCGCACAAGGACTCCAGCAGGGTTTCATGCTGATAGCAGGCGCAGAATGGCTCGATTCGCTCATCTCCATGCATCCCTTCTGGTGGTTCAGAACATTCTCGGGGATTTCAATGGATGTCGGGATGAGTCTTCTCCTGATTAGCCTGTTACGGGGACCGAGGTCACCCGCGGCGCAAACATCGTTAGCGCGTCCGGCGCAAGCCGCTAAATAGCCATTTAAGGAAACAGCATGCGATACGCTAAAACGGTAGCTGTGATTGCGGGTTTCGGCTTTATTACCCTCGCGCTTTTCGTCCAGGGACTTCTTCCCGCCTTGCTCCCGGAATCCCGCTCAGAAACAGTCTCGCGGGCAGTCAGGACCCGTCTCACCGAGCTCAAGTGGATCGAATACCCGGCCGAGAACTACACGGAGCTGGAGCAATTAGGCAGGCAAGTCTATATTCGCGAAGGTTGCTGGTATTGCCATTCTCAATATGTCCGTCCGGTCACCGGTGAAGATAAACGCTGGGGACCGGTTTCTCAGGCCGGAGAATATGCCTTCGACGTACCCCATCTGTTCAGCACCAGACGAATCGGACCCGACCTCACCCGCGTGGGCCTGAAATACAGCGACCACTGGCATCTCGCCCATCACTGGAACCCGCGGTTGGTGGTACCCGACTCGAACATGCCCTCCTTCCCTTGGCTCTACGACCAGGTCATGGCCGGATTGGAGGAAAAAGACGGAAAGCTCGCCTTTAAAGCTGATCCCGCGTTGCGCAAAATCTTTACCTTTAAGGAAGGAAAAGAAATTCTGATCCTCCCCAACACGGATGGCCTCGCCTTCGCTCGGGAAAGGGACGGGGTTCCGGTTTTAAACTTCGATCCCTTGCCCGACCCGCCAAAGACAAAAACAATCACGATCGTGCTGCCGACGCGTGAGGCGGAGGGTCTGGTCGCATACATCCAAAAGCTCGGCACCAATCGCGGCCAATGGCGCGATCTCTTCGAGCCTCAACGGGTTTTTGTCAGCCAGTTTTCCGTCCCGGAATCGGAGGACTGGATCGCGGAAGGCAAGGAGGTTTACTTGCGGCGCTGCGTCGGCTGCCACGGCCCGAAGGGAGACGGCAACGGTCCGGCAGCGACGTTTATGAATCCGCGGCCGAGAGACTTCAGAGACGCGGTATTCAAGTTTCGCGTCACGCCATCAGGCGCCCTCCCGACGGAAGGCGATCTCTACCGCACGATTACGCGCGGCATTCGCGGCACAGCGATGCCCCCTTGGCACGAGATTCCCGAAAAGGAACGCCTGGCCGTGATCCTGTTTGTTAAGACTTTCTCCCCTGCCTGGAAAGACAAAAACCTCAAGGCAGCGCCGATTTCGCTTCCCGATCCTCCGCCTCCGAGTGAAGAGCTCATCGCTCAAGGCGAGAAAGTCTATATCAACGAAGGAAGGTGCTGGAACTGCCACGGCGGGCCGGGAATGAAAGACGACAAACCGTTCAACTATCCATGGGGTCTCGGCCCTTCGGCGCCGACTTTGAAAGACGATTGGGGCTTTCCCTTGCTGGCGACGGATTTTACCACAGGGATATTCAAGTCCGGACCCGACGTAACCGATATTTTCCGGACCATGAGCACGGGTCTGAACGGCGCAGCCATGCCATCGTTCGCTGAGAACCTGACGGCGGAACAGCGCTGGGCCATCTCCTACTATATCCTGAGCCTTTCCGCCTATATCGATCCCTTGCATCGAAAGAAGCTCCAGATTCCGGAGCAGGTGAAGGCCACCCTCGACGATCCGAATTTGAAGACGCCGACCTGGCGTGTGGCTTTCGATCCGTCTAAAGTGGAAACGGCGGTGGCCGGGGAAAAACCTAAAAACTATCTGAGGATTGCGGAGTAGGAGCATGTTGGAAATAATCACGTTGGTGGAATTTATCGTAGCATTCCTGATGGGACTTGCAGCTTGCTGCTTTCTCTTCTGGGGAATTCTCGACGGAGCCTTCAATAACCTCGAAGAAATCAAGCACCGGATTCTGGAGATTGAAAAACATGAACCATGAACATCGCAGCTCGGACGAGCTTGAACACTACGCCGGTGGCGAGATCCAGGCGCGCCATGGCATCGTCAACAGGTGGCTGCTGGGGATGTACACCGTGCTGTTCGTCTGGTCAATTTACTATCTCGTCGGTCCCTTCGATGGATGGCGCCCGACGTTTGAGTTTTGGGGTTGGGGAGGGTTGGGAGCCGGCTTGTCGAGCAAGGGCGCAGAGCAAGGAGTGGAAGGGCTCCAAGTCATCGGAGTGATCGCCCTTTCGATTGTCTTGATTTCCGTCGTAGGTTTCTTTGCTTGGGTGGTTATTCTAACACGGAAAAAATAGTTCACAGAGGACGCACTGCCGATGAGCCTCTTCGAAAAAATCGTTTTTGCGCTTGTCTGGGTAGCCTTGTTCGTGCTCGCTTCAGACGCGGCCTTCAACCTTTTCAGCGCCATCACCCAAGGCTCTTTTCGTTGACCTCGTTCGTCTTCCCTCACTCAGAAGAGCGTTGACTAGGACCAAGATCGCGACTAGATACGTCATACTTCCCACGGCGAACATGACGATTCCGCCCCCGATTTGATCCTCCCGCGGGGTCAGATCCCATAGCCGCAAAGCCGTTTCATAGTGCGGATAGAGAATCTTGCTCGAAAGGGCAATCAAGCCGGAGAGGAGTGCATCCTGTGTGGCGGCCAGGAACAGGTAAAAGATCCGCACCCCGTCTTGAATCGGTGCTGGTCGAGAAACCGGACGAATAACCGGCCACCAGAATACAAGTGCAGTGAGAAAAAACAGGATATGCTCGAGATCGTGAATCCAGGGGTTCTGCAATGCGGCCTGATAGAGAACCGGATGATGCCAGGCCCATAAGTTGATGACATAGAGACTCCAGGCCACCGGCATCCAGCCTAAGAAATCGCGGACGCGCCGTATCATGGAGTGGCGGGTCAGAAAATAACCGGGCTGGAACCTCGAACTTCCACTTAGTCCCCACAACAAGACGGGAACCGGATTAGCCAACAGGATAAACGGCGGCGCAAGCATCATGAGCAATTCGTGCTGTACCATATGGGCGATGAGCAGGTAGGAGGTCAAATCATCGAGGGGGGAAAGCAAGGCGCAGCCGATGGCGACTAAAGCCAGCACATAAAAGACGAGTTGCGAGAGTTTCGCCTCTCCACCCATTTTTCTCAGGCGCACCCATCCGCGCACATAAAGCGCTCCAAAAACAAATAAGACGAAGATTACATCCCACCGCCAATGCCAATCCGTCAGCACGTTATCGCCGGCGGCGATATGCGCATGCGCCGATGCTATAGACCAAGTCAAGAACAACGTTGTCAGCAAGAGGATCATCAACCCTGCTACCTTTTCTAGAGGCGGTGTGCAGCGCTATACCAGCGTCATCCCATCCTATGCATAGCACAATCCGGAAACTCTCATAATTCTTCAGGCTGTCCTCTTTTCCGGCTATTTTGTTTTGCTCCGAAGCCGGGCCAAAGCGGCAGCGCCAAAGACACCGATCCCTAAGAGCGGGATGCCTAACCAAAAGCGTTGGCGTTTTCTTGCCTCGCTTCGAAGATGGTTGAGCACGATCTGATCGCCTGCGGTGATTTCGCTCCGGCTCGCAAGGTATTGTCTGAGGCGCTCCTGCTTCTCCTCGGACATCTCTCGTGTCCCCCACTGGACCTCCTGCTGCATGCTGCGGAGCTGCTGGATCTCGCTCAGTCCCCGCTGAACCGCCGCTTGGCTGTCGTGATAGGTCTCGCGCTCATCGGAGGTGAGGAAGATGAGCTGGACGGAGGGTACTGGCTTTTCGAGCCAGTTAAGCCAAGTGGTGATCCATCTGGGGGAAGATGAGAAGAAGGAGACCAGCCAGCGCTATCGCGGCCAAGGCAGCGATGGCGACACCGTTAAGGGCGATCAGGCCCTTGGCTCTAGTCTCTCGAATGAAAATTTGGAGACCGAGCCAGGCAGCAACGACCGCCATAAACACGCCGAAGGTTGTCACCACAGTGGCGCCAGTGGGAAGATCCCAGGCAGCCGAGGCGACAAGACCGAGAACGCTGACAGCGAAACCCAATCCCCAGCCGAGAGCTAATCTTGTGGTTACGGATCGAGCGAGAAGGGCGGCGATGGCGGCGGGGACGATCAGGTAGGAAAAAACCAGCAGCACACCCGCGATTTGCACAGAGCTGGTAACGACAAAGCCGAAGGAAGCATAGAAGAGGAAATCCCACCAACCTATCCAACGCCCTTTGCTGAGGGCCGCCGGAGGATCAAAAGAAATCTCCAGCAGCGGTCGGCGGACCGCCCAGTGGACTGCGCCCACAATCCCATACAGAAGCGCCAGGGTCCCAACTTCCTTCAGCGTTACAGTAAGAATGCTCCCCACCAGAAGCTGCTTGATGTGCTCGCTCCCCTGTGGCGCTCGATCCAGCACCAGGACAGCCACCGCCGCCGATACCGCATAGACGATTCCGATGATCGCTTCTTGAGGGATAGGGGCTCGATGGGTTCGACTTATAGCGAAGAGGAAACTTCCACCTAACGTGAACACCAGGGCATACCAGTAGGCGGCCATGCTCTGGATCGGGTGTCCGGCCAGTAGCGCAACAGCGATTCCCAAAGCCGCTACCTGGGCCAGGGCCAAATCAACAAAGATGATGCCGCGGGCCAGGACATGGAGGCCCAGGTAGACGTGGATGCCCGTGAGAACCAAACAGGCCAAGAACGGCACCCAGAGAAATTCAATCACAGGCTTCTTCTTATCACCTCTTGAAAGGCTGTTGAAAAAGGGACGTGTGTTGCGCTCATCGCCTCGCCACAATGTAGTAAAGACTGGGGGTGCTGGAGTGATAGAGTAATGGAGTGATGCATTTAAACCCAATACTCCCACACTCCAACACTCTATTTCCCCCTACCGCGCGGGCCTTGCGGCCTGTGAAAGTCGCTTGATGTTGAAGTCGAAGAGGCTGAGATAATCCGAGGCCGCTGGATCTCCGCCCACCGAGGGAATCAGTGTCACGGCGGTGGCGCCGCTTTGCGTTGCCACCTGTCTTACGGCAGAGGCATTCGAGTAAGGGTCGGCGATCAGTAGCCTGATGCCTGAATCTCGCATTTTCTGAATGAGGCTAGCAAGATAGGATGGCGAAGGTGGAACTCCGGGATTCGGCTCCATGACAGCGACAATCATCAGACCGAAGCGTTGGGCAAAGTAGGGCCAGGTCTCATGAACCGCGACCACTCGCGTGCTCTTGTACGGAGCCATTGTCCGTAACCAGCCTCTTAGCCGGCCGTCCAATCGGTCGAGGAATCGTTTTCTGTTAGCCTCAAAGTAGGGACGGTCCGCAGGAGCCAGTCGGAGCAAGGCTCCCAGGATCGCTGCAGTGATTGGCCGGCCATTTTCCGGATCAAGCCAGTAGTGGGTATTACCGAAACCGTGAATGTGGGCTCCTTTATCCGCTCTCACTCTCGGAGTCTCGGACTGGAGCAGTTGAATTCGCTTAGAGGTATCGAGGTAATGCGGGCTTTCGCGGGTGAAGCGCGAGTCGCCTATCGTGCGCAGCGCGCGGCCCAGCCAGGGCTCGTGGTCCAAGCCGATCCGCAGGAGCAAAGCGGCAGCTTTGAGTTTGGCGAGTTGGCCTGGCTTCACCTCCACGGCGTGTGGATCCTGGAGGGGAGGGGCCAGGCTCTCTACCCGGACTCTTTCCCCACCCACGACTTCAACCAGGGCTTTGAGGTCCGTCGAGGTAGTGACTATTGGAAGCGGCTCGGCACCCCAAGCGGCGGCGGTCCAAAGCAGGAAGAATGCAAGCGCGTAGAGCACCCGCTACTTCTTTTTGGTAAAAATGGACTTTGGCACCATGCAGTGGACTCCTTTGCGGATATCGACCACCTGAGTCACGCGGCAGTCAGCCGTCATGGAGGTGATGGAATACGCCTCATACCGATCCAAGGGCACCATTTTTTGACTTGCCAGGAAGTCCACCGTCTCGCGCACCGCGTTAACCATCGCTTTATTCAGGTCCTCATCGAAGCCCATCAGGATCCCATGAGTTTTGGTCTCTGCCCGCGGCCACTCGAGTTTCATATCCTTGCGCACGATCAACTGGAGCGCTATCTCACGGTAGGAACACTCAATAGCCGTCAGGTTAACCTCGCCGTTTCCCTGCCGGCAATGCGAGTCGCCGGTCCAGACCAGCCCGCCCTTGAGAAAGACCGGAATGTAGATGGTGCTTCCTTCCTGGAGTTCGTTCAGATCCATGTTGGAGCCGTTCTTCCAGGGCCGAAGGGTTGAGACTGGTGCCATAGGTTCTTTGGCCCCACCTTTACGCGGCGAGGGGTCGTTGGGGTCAATGCCAACGGCCAGCGTTCCCGGAAACGGCTTTAGATCGATCATGATTCCGGGCTTAAACTCGGTTTGACGGTTCTTCCAATCAAAGCTGAAGTACTTGACGAAACCTTCGGGAAATTCGGGAGCCAGGGCGCCGATCGTGGGGAACTCCTTGCCGGGAAGATTAAAGTTAACTCCGAATGGTTTGGGGACGATTCTTAGGATGCGAATCTCCATGACATCTCCGGGCTCGGCACCGTTGACATAGATGGGACCGGTTACCGAGTGCGGCCCCCCACCGGGATTGGCCTTCCTCAGTGCGATGATCTCATCCATCGTGGTGCCAGGCTGGATCTTGTTATGGGAATGCATCATGGTCTCGATGGACACGATGTCCCCCGAGTCCACCGTGAGCTTGGGAGATTCGTTGGGATCAAGCCATCCCCACTGCGTTGTTTCTAAGGTGGCGGGCAGCGTGTGACGCTTCGGCGCTGCCTGCTTTACCTCGGCCGCTTGTAAGCCTTCTGCGGCGAGGCCTGCGACAAGCAGCAGATTAAGAGCTGCAAACACCGTGACCATTATCTTCTTCGTACGGACGGTTACCATGACGTAACTCCTTTCCTGTTGAAGGGATTGATAGCAGCGCTACTCATTTGTCCACCTTTACATCGACGACGACGAAATCATTGGACTCAAGGGATTTCTGCAGGACGGGTCTCACCTCTTCGGGTCGAGTGATCGTGTAGCCTCTGGCGCCGAACAGCTCGGCCAGGCGCGCGAGGTCCGGCACGAAAAGCTCGGTGCCGATCACCCGCCCGCCGTAATGATGGAGTTGATCGCGCTTCATCCCGCCGTACGCGTTATTGCGCAGGACAATGTTGAGCACCGGGATATTATGGAGTCGAGCGGTGGCAAGCTCCTGCTGCTCCATCATGAAGGAGCCATCACCGGTCACACAGACGACCCGGCTATTCGGCAGACCGAGCTTGACGCCGAGCGAAGTCGCAAAGGCGGTGCCGATGGCGCGAAACTCACCGGCATGAATGATCGGCGTAGCGGCGTCGATGTTCCGCAGCAGGTCTCCAGTCATCCCAGACGTTACCAAGGTCTCTTTGCCGGTGAGCAGTTCGTTGAGAGTTTTGAGCACGGAGTCGTAGGTCATGCCTTCGCCGGCGGTTTTTTTACTGAGTTCGTTTTGCCAAGCCTGCTTGGCCTCCTGAATCTCTTGAGCTCTTCGGCTGCCGTCGCCGACCGGCGTGCTCGGCCGCTTGCTCTTGACGGCATCGATAATCGCGCGCAACGCTGTTTTTACATCCGCTTGCACCGACAAAGAAGTCGGATAATTGCGCCCCAGTTCGTCGGGGTCGATGTCGATTTGGATGATCTTGGCTTTATCAGGGATGATGCGATTGCCAAAACCTAGGGTCGTGCCTTCGCTGAAGGTCGTGCCCAACGCCAAGATAACATCGGACTCGAGGAAAAATTGACGCGCGTAGGGCCTGCTGCCGGCTCCCAGGCAGCCGAGCGCCAGCGGATGATTTTCAGGAAAAACGCCTTTGGCGGTATAGCTGGCGGCAACGGGAAGCGACAAAAGTTCGGCGAGTTCTTGAACTTCTCTTTGCGCGCCCGACCAGTCGACACCCGTACCCACGAGGACAACCGGCGCAATTGCCTTAAGCAGCAGATCGGCCGCAATTTCCGCAGAGCGGGAATCGATGGCAGGAGCGGCGGGATCCGCCGTCCGGGAAAACGTCAGCGGCTCGGGAAGGGATGCCGCCTGCAGATCGGCCGGAATAATGAGAAACACGGGACCTTGCCGCCCGCGCGTGGTCAAGTGAAAAAGCGAATCCAGGACGGAGCCGATCTCTTCTACTCTCTCAAGCTTCAAACTCTGCTTGGTGATCGGCTCAAACAGCCTGACATGCTCCATGCCATGAAAGGAAGACCAGGCGCCTTTGCTCGAAGAGGCCGTGTTGATGTCCGAGGAGATGACGAACAGCGGCACCGATTCTTTATAAGCTTGGGCAACAGCCGTGACGATGTTGGTGGCGCCGCCCCCCGCGGAAACCAGGCAGACCGCCGGCTTCTTAGCGGCGCGGGCGTAGCCCAGGGCCATGTTTCCCGCGCCCCCCTCATGCTGCGAATTGATGAACCTAAGGTGCGGGCGCTTCGCTATGGCATCGCCCAGGGCGAAAGAAGTATGGGCGAGGACACCGAAGATATGCCGGACGTTCTGCGAGCTGAGATACTCCACAACCGTTTCCGCAATGTTGGTTTCAGCCATGTGAGTGGTCCTCCTTACATGATAGGCCTCATTAGTTCAGGCCGGGCAAAAAAGCAACTATCTTCTTTTAATCCACGGAAGGCTTCGTTGACATCGCTTCATTAAGGAATTAAACGACAATGGCTATGTCGACAGTCTGTACAAAGGCAAGTCGAAATAGCGATCGACAGTCGACTCAAACCCCGTTCATTGGTTCGTTGTTTCTCTCTTCCGTCATCCTCCACTCTTCAAGGCGGATGTGAGAGCGATAGGGTTCAAAGGAGGAAGAATCATGAAGCTCTGTCTTAAGTCTTTGATCGTTGCCGGCGCCCTATTCCAAGCACTTTCTTTTCTCTTTGTTGCTCTTTTGAATGTGATCTTGCCGCCGTATGGCGGCGCCTGGCTCACGGTTCTGACCTCACTTTATCTCGGCTATCATCCCGAGACTGGTCCGGTGAGTTTCATCATCGGCACTTCGTACGCACTCATTAGCGGCGCGGTTGCAGCCGCGATCTTCGGTTGGCTTTATAATAACTTTGTCGAAAGGTTTTAATTTCATCTTTATTTTTTCATATTATGCGGACGGGAAGAAAAAGACCGTCTGGCATATCAATTGCTGGCAGGCGATATTTGCGTGCTCTTTAGCGCCAACGATGCCTATATGCGCGACTTTCGAATTATCGTTCCCTCCGACTGTACTGCCTCTGAAGATGTCGAGCAGA
>JAHKKJ010000410.1 GCA_020027655.1 Deltaproteobacteria bacterium
CCGTGTCGCGGTTCTCTACGTTCCGGCGATTCCGGGCACTGCACGCGAGGTGAAAGAGGTTCTCCCCGTCGCGGCGCGCGCGCTGCGGTTGACCATTCAGCCTTTGGAGGTACGAGGTGCGGACGATTTTGATAGGGTTTTTGCTGCGATGGGCAAGCAGCGACCGGGTGGACTCTACGTACACGGCGGCGGCGCGCTAATAACTGCTAATATAAAACTGATCGTGGGCTTTGCGTTAAAGAGCCGGTTGCCGTCGGTGTACGGCAGAAGACAATATGTAGCTGAAGGTGGGCTTATGTACTACGGGGCCGACCTCGCGGACAGCTACCGGCGCGTCGCATATTTCGTGGACAGAATCCTGAAGGGCGCCAAGCCTGCCGACCTGCCGGTGGAGCAGCCGACGAAGTTTGAGTTCGTGATCAATCTGAAAACTGCGAAACAGATCGGTCTGACGATTCCACCGGAGGTACTCGCGCGGGCGACCAAGTTGATCAAGTGAAAAATGGCGAGTGTCAAGAGTCGAGTGGGAGGAGTAGAGAAAAACATGAACGGAAAAATCATTGGCCTTTGCCCCGCTATGGAGAAAAGGGTCAGGCGTGATAAATGCTATTTTTGAACCGAAAAGCAAATATCAGCGACCCCAATTGTTATTGCGCTGGCGTTATTTGTTTTTTCGAAGCGTCTTAGCGCGATGGGTTTGAGTATATGCACCAGTGCTTCGTAATTAGCCCGATAGGTCAGGAGGGTTCTGAAATCAGGAAACACGCGGATGACGTTTTCGAATATGTTATCAAGCCAGCAATGGACGCTTGCAACATTAAAGCATTTCGCTCCGATCACCTCGATAAGCCTGGCAAAATCTCAGAGCAAATGTTTCAAGCCATTTACACATCTGATTTATGCATAGCTGTTTTAACAGGCCACAACCCTAACGTGTTCTATGAACTGGCAATCGCTCAAAGCGCCCAACGGCCCGTCATTATTCTAATTGAGAAAGGCCAACAACTTCCGTTCGATATAAAAGACCTACGTTATATTGATTACGACTTGGAAATTCGGTCTTACAACGAAAAAACCTATATCAATAAAGTAATCAATTACGTTCGAGAGTTTGAGTCTATGAACTGGGCTATCACGGATTTGTTGGGCGAATATAGGCCTCGTAAAACAGCTGGACCACTCGGTGTGCCAGCGTTTGGTGAGGAAAAAATAGACGATGTTTTGCGGGAACTACGGGAGAGACTCCCCCCGGATCTTCTACTTCCTATATTGAGGAAGCTTTTCAATCGAAATACGTTCAACGAAAAAATAGAGGATTGCGTAGCGCAAGATTGGGTAACTCGATTCCATGTAGCTTGTTTAGTAGAAAAGATATTGCAGGCTTATTCGCAAAGTGTGTCTAATTTAGGAACTTCGGACCAGAAAAGTTTTTACGAAGCTTTGCAGATAGAGGTGCGAGGGCTTTGTCATAATATGATCGGTTTGTTTAAATCACGTTTCTCATTAGCTCAAGTTGAACAGTATTTATACAATGCAGACGACCTTAAGAAACATCTTCCGCGACCCCTGTCGAAGGATGAGATCGAAAAGGAAGTTGTGGAACGGTGTGACATGAACCTTAAGAAAGTATCGGGTCTTTGGGAGTCACTGGGCCACGGAGCCACCTTAGTAGGTACGGCCAAAGTGCCGAACCCTTCGCTCAAACCGGACGGACCTTGAGCGGCCCGCCGGTTGGCTCAAACGTCAAGCCGCTTCCGAGTCGGGGGTCGGCGATATCCATTTCGGGTCACCCAATGGGGTCACCCATTAGCAGGCCTAAGCCCCGCGCTCCATTGGCGATGGCAGGGACTGATACTTAGGGGGCTGAGTACGGCGTTGAATCGAGCAGACGGTGCACGGTTGATCGGAGAACATCAAGCTCAAAAGGCTTCGCAAGAACTTCTGCCACATCGTCCAATATTGTCTTGCCTGAAATAACGGAGAGAAAACCTGTTACAAAGATTATGGGAATTCGTGGTTGAAGAGAGTGAAGATGCTCGACGAACTCAATTCCGTTCAGCTTTGGCATCACAAAATCCGTAATCACAAGATCGAACGCCAGCACCTGAAGTATTTCCAGTGCTATGGCTCCATCGCACGCCTCGACGACCTGGTGACCCTCTTTGCGTAGCACCTTACAAATCAAGTCTCTGTTTAAAAGGTCGTCTTCAACTACTAGAATCTTTGCAGCCATCCGAAACTGATTCCTGTTCGGAACTTACGGACAGCAAACAATATGCCCGCTATTAAAGGCATTATTTTCTTGGGGCCTGCGATGGCTAGCTGTCAAGAAAACCCTACATTCACAAAGCAACGTGTCACGAATATTAGGACAGCTACAGGGAAAAAGGGCCGAGCGTGAACCCGGCGACCCCTTTTGCCGGAGAAGAGCGCCGGATTCACGGGCGGTATTTACCAGAATAGTAAAAGATGGGTAGCTGCCTGGCCAATCTGTAAATCTCTTCTCTGATTGTTCTGGCTAAACTTTGCCCACGGGCTTCGCGTCCCCACCTCCTGAGCCGGTGAAGGAGTTTCGGTGAGTGAATTTCAGAACAAATCCCCCTCTCAGGTGTCCGCTTATTCAATCACTGCGAAAGGGTTGCTCTCTTAAATTTCTAACGTTTGTGCCTGGCATGCGCATTGCGGACTATCACGGTAGGCTAGCCGACTCGATCCCGTAATGACGCGGGGTCGGGGCCAACTTAAAGCCGGGATGCTCATGTAGCCCCTATCCGCCGAGTATCCCGGCTTTTGGATTTTCTATGTCCCTTTTCAGGGACACCTGCCATTGCAAGATGTTTTGTAAGTAATCGATTTTAGAAATTGTTCGTTAGGCACGGGGGTTGCCTATACATCAAATTAGCTGAGAACGTAAAAACGAGAAAAGTCCTATATCAGCCGAACTGAATGAAAAAAAGGAGGAATCGATTATGGAAGGGAACGAGAAAAACGGCTTGATCGCGAAAGCCATGCACGTTGGAGAGCGGCTGGTGGAAGTGGGAGGCGAAGCCGCGCGCTTGAAAACCGCAGCCTCTCACGCCGTCGAAGATGCAGTGACTGAGGCCAAGCGGTTGGCCAAGCACAGCCGTTATGCCGCTGAAGACTTGATGGAAGATGCGGCCCATCGCGTCAAGCGCGATCCGTTACGCTCGGTGGGCTTCGGCTTCGCGATCGGCCTCGGCATGGGCGCGCTGGCTGTATGGACGGCAACGCGCAACGCCAAAGAGTAGCCAAAAACGAGAGAAGAAAGAATAGACGAGATGAGGGGAACGGCGGGACGGCGATGTGTCCGGGCGGAGCTGATCCCAGTCTTATTCCTTTCTAATTACGCGCGACCCGCATTAAAAAATCCGCCAAGCGGTATCCCGTCAGAATCGTTCTTCTGTCAGCGCATTCGTCGCGCCCCCCTGGTTAGGATTGCCGACATTAATTCAGCCAACAACGACACGTCAAGCAGTTCCCTACTGAGCGAATTTCTTACCAGTTGTTTGATTAGTCCAACACTGTGCCAGTTTTGCTCTCTTAAATTTCAAGCGGTTTTGTCTGGCCCGCGCATTGCACCTGATTAGTAGAGTGGCTTAGTTCCTCACACACGCAACGACTGCCGGTGCTCGCGGCAACTAAAGCCGGGATGCTCGTTTAATCTGCCCAGGGCCGGATTTGGGCGTTCACTGGAGCCGCTTCGTCGTGGAATGGAGGTTGGTAATGGAGACAGATACAGCGCGGGCCGTTGTTAAGGCCATTTATCCGACCATAATTGTGATAACGGTCATGCTGCTGGCGGCGTCCTGGGGTATGGGATTGCTCTAAAGTCGTGGGGAGGGCGGGCCGGACCGCAAAGGCCCAGCCCTTACCCACGTTAGAAGATCCGCCAAGCGGTATCCCGCAAGAATCATCCTTCTATAGCATTTCGTTCACTCTGAGATTGAACTGATTTCGCCATCGACTAAATCCTGTGAGATATGCGTGACGCGTCGATCATTTCTCCGGGGGTTTACACTTTGCCAAATCGCTGGCGAAAATCGGCTTTCCGCTTGTCGTCAGATATCTCTTTGCTAAGAGACTTGAGGAGTTCTGTAAGCCGCGTCTGCGGAAATTTTTCCATGGACTCGCCGAGGGCCTTCACGTGATCACGGACAATCAGGGATGCTATGCTCCCGATGACGTTGGTGAGCTTACTGAACTCAGCGATCATACGGTCAAAAGCTTCCTGCGACACGGTTTCGCGAGCGGCTTCCGTTACGATGGACGTGACTCTCGCAGCCTGAAAGTGGGAAGTGGCCGGTTTCTCTTCGCCTGTCTTCAATTGCTCGCCCGCGACAACTGTGCCGATAGCTCGCGCCTGAATATCAACCAAAGCTTCTGCCTTACTGAAAAAGGAAGACATTTCCTTTATCCCATTCGTTTGGGGTTCTAACTCGGCGTTGAGATCCATTACCTGCCTATCTCGGTCTGGGTCGAGCCCTTTGGTGGTCCAGTTCGTTCCGCCAACGATCTGCTC
>JAHKKJ010000411.1 GCA_020027655.1 Deltaproteobacteria bacterium
GCGGACATTGATCGCCAGCCCTGGATTGGTGGCGGGCGTGATCGTACGCAGGTCGCCTGTCCACGTCTGGCCGCCGTCAACCGATCGGCGGAGGTGGATCGTGTAGTTTGCAGCCGTCGCGCCGTCAGCCCATGCAATGTACACCGTGGCGCTGTTGCGTGGATCCACCGCGATCGCCATCTGCGACCCGACCCGCTGCGTACCCAGAAGGCTCCCAAAGGACGGGAGCGTTACGGCGGCCACGCGCTGACCGGCGAGGCCATCGCCTGAGTCGAGAAGCGCGGTGAACGGAGTCGGGCCTGATGCCCATGCATCGTCGCGCACGACGACGACGTCCGAATTTATCGTCCCGCCGGAGCTGATGCTGCGCCAGCCGAGGAACACGGCATACACCGTGCCGTTCGGGTGGATAGCCGGCCTGATCGGCGGGCCGTCTTGCCCCGACGTAGCTCGTACTTCCAAGCGATCCGACACGAATCCCGCCGGGGGCGCCGCTGTCGCCGCATTGAGCGATGCCTCGACCGTTGCCGTGCGGCCGGCCGCCGCGTTGAAATCGTTGTGACCGACGTACACGCGGTCCAGTCCGGCTCCGGCGCCGCCGAGAACGGTGGCTGCCTCCGTGTACGGTTGATCCTCATTGGCCCGGTTCACTAGCACGGTCATCAGGCCAGCCGTCGTGAAGCCAGCCTTCCTGAGCAGGTTCATGTTGCTGTTGTCGGTGCGAAGGATGCCCGCGTAGAGGACGTTCGAGATCGTCCCGAAGCGGATCGTGGTGTCGTTCGTCTTGTTTCCGCCGGGCAGCACCACGTTGAGTGCCCAGGTGTTCCCACCGTCGGTCGACACAAAGATGGGGGCATTGCCGGAGTTCATCGGGTCGGGAGTGAACGCCGAGAACGCGATCTCCAGCGGGTTGGCGGGATTCACCGCTACATTCGGCTCGCCATCGCGAATCGATTCGTTGCTGAGCGTATTCGGGATGGTGTTGACCACGAGCACGGCCATGTCGCACCTCCGGGACTCAGCGTTTGGTGGGGATCAGCTTGATAACGCGATCGCGCTCAACGCGCGCGCGGTAGTCGAGCGGGTCAAGCGCCGTGTAGCCGGGGACGCGGAACACGGGCGCCCCTCGTTCCTGTTGATTCCGCTGAAGAATCCAGACGCCCTCCTGGCCTTCGCGAAACTTGGGCGAGTCGATCCACATTTCGTCGTCGCTCGAGGGGAACAGCACCGGAATCGTGTCTTCTTTGTGCCGTCCCTTCTCGATCGACTCAATCTCGACGCTCGCCTCCCACCACTTCGGATCGTGTTCGGACACGAACCGCGTCTTCTTCTCCAGCGGCCGGGTCCGGAGCACTTTGCCTGTCACGATCACGCTGGCTCGTTCGATCCGCGCTTGTAGCGCTCGATCGGCAAGCCGTGCTTCGGCATCCGCGATCCGTCCGCGCAACCCGTCCTCCGGTTTCATGGTACCTACCTCCGTGACCGCCAGGCCCTCGCCGAACATCCAGCTCGTCGTAAAGAACACGGTCCGCTCGCCTCGTTTGGCGCTTGTCGCCTTCTGCAGCAAGACCGTGACCTGCTTCTCCGTGTAATCTCCAAGCACTCGTGGCACGCGCAGTACTTCCTGCACCTGCACAACCGCTGTACGATCCGATGTTGTGACACGAGGCATCGTGGCGGCTGCGGTGCGGCGCACGACTCCCGTGAAGATGAAGCCTGAGCGATCGACCAGGTCGTCGAGCCGTCGGTGTGAGCGTCGTGTTTTAGCCATGGTGCGCTGGCGATTCCCGCCTGCCAGACATGCTCGCAGGAGGAAGGTGGGGTGGGCGGGCGAATAATAGGTATTTGCTTTTGAGGCTCATCCCACAAGAATTCACAGTTAGCTGTGACGCCCCCGCGCCGGCCCGCTTGCGAGAACCTAAACATCTCAGCAGAGAAGACCGACTGGCCCCGATCCGCAATTTGGACTGGAAAATATCCGATAACAAGCTGTTATGTCAACTTGGGGTAAACTTGTGGTGTAAGTCTGAATTTCAATTGTCGCACTTTTTCAAAGCTAAACTGTCACACGCTGAACGTCGAGAGCGCTTACTTTCCGCACCAAGCTGACGGGGTATCAGAACCTAGCGATGAGAATTTATCCTAGAAACGCGTCACCCCCGAATGTTCTTATCGGGGGTCCAGTCCGAGGTTTGCCTGTGGTGAGCACAGTCGAACCACCGCTAAAAATATGCGGGAATGACGGACCTTAAGAAGACTTGGGATCGCCATTACACAGCAAGCTGCGGGGAATTAAACCCGTATCGATAAAAATTTCCTAACCGATGATTTGAAAAGGAGGGCTCATGAAGTCATTACTTGCGGGCTTAGCGATGACCGCCGTTTCACTCTGGGGCACGTTCTCTTTCGCCCAACAGCAGCCCAGATATCCGGTGGATCCTCAGACGAAATGGGCTGTCGGGGCCAAGCCGAAACCAGCCGACGAACTTAAGAAGCAACTCGATAGCGGGAGCACGGTGTTGATCATCGATGTTCGTCCTCCGGCCAATTTTGAAAAAGAAACCATTCCCGGCGCAATCAACATTCCCCTCGCTGAGCTTGAAGTTCATTTGAAAACGATGCCCAAGGACACTTTCATCGTCTTTACCCGAGGGACGGGAGGCCTAAGCTCGCAGGCTGCGAAGCTAGCTGAAGAACTCGGATTCCAGGACACAACCTTTTGCCCCGTTAGCAAGTGGAAAGAACAGGGCTATCAAGCGGATCCCAGTACGAAAAAATGAGGTCATGCTAGCCGGAAAGGTGAGAGAAAACTATTCACCCGACTGGAGTCGCAGAAAATCACCCCGCTTTGATCGATCGCGGCGCCGCTTTCACCTGCTCTATTATTCTCCCTAGCTCAGTGAGGCGTTTCTGTAATTCCTGTAATAACTGTGATCGCGTCTCCGGGTCCGATGTCACCTTGAGCTTCTGTTTTGTCTCGTCCACTCTGCGACGCTGCTCTTTCATCTGCTGCATCACAGCCGGATCTTCAGCGTTGGGGTTTTCCAGGGCTGCTTCTTCAATCGATCGCAAGCTTTTGTCGATGTTGCTCAAAGCCATTTCCATTTGCAGCTGTGAGGTCCTTTGCTTTTCCTGAATGGCCGCCCCCAAAAAGCGTGTCGTTTCCCGCTCACGCGTCTCACGTTCGGGTTCTTTAGCGGGAATGACCGGCGTCGAGGCGGGCGCCGCGCTGCGAGCCGAGGCCTGAGCCGATTGTTTCGAGATCGTCGGTGGCGACGGTGCTATCGCTCCAATGTTCGGGAGCTCCGTTGCGGCAACGCCTGGCGGCTGCGCAGAAACATTTCCTGGAGCCTCGACCTTGGGTGAGGCGACCACAGGCGGAGTAAGCGTCGCGGGGGCTGGCGACGGTGATGTCGGAGAAACTTGAGGAGGAACCCGTTCGCCCAGGGGCGTCTGGGGCAGGAAAAAATAGGTTCCGGCACCTATCACAACCAGGCCTCCCAGTATCCCCGCTGCAATGTGGAGCCTGCCATTGCCCTTTCGATCGCCGCCGGAGCCCATGCCCGATTCTACTACTCCGCTTCGATCTGGATTATGTCCTGGCTGCAGTCGCTGGGAAGAAATCCCTGCTTGCGAAACCCGCCCAGCGGCGTAGCTCTCAGGGGCGTCCGCTTCGGTTCGTCCGGACAGCGGTCTGGCCTTCGGATCGAATCCAGCAGCAATGGCTTCCGCTGACCGCGACGCGCCTCCTCCGTCGGAGGGGTCCAGTTGCTGGAGCCCTCTGGCGATGCGCGGGATGATGGCCGCTACACCGTCGGGCGGAACCGGGATGGACGCTGCCGCCCCGATGGCGATGTTCCACTCCGGTTGCCGCTGTTGGAATTCAGCGTGGGCAATGTTGTAACGCACGGGGATGAACGCTTTGCCCGTCTCGTGGGCGCGCACCACCTCCTTGGTCATCTGATAGGAGCGGACAGAATCTGGCGAGATCAGAACGACGACGGCACCGCACTGCTCGATAGCAGTGTGAACTTGGAGGAGATACGATACCCCAGGCTCACTATCACGTTCGTAGTACCACGTGCTGAAGCCAACGGCTTCCAGCCCCCTAGCAATCTCAAGGGCCAGCGCTTGGTCCTCCTCAACGTGACTGATAAACACCGATAAGATAGCCATGGGCACCGCCGTAATGCGCCCGATACCGGAAAGCAAAACTCCAGTTTATGGAAACAGTCTCATTCCCTTCCTGCTAGTAAACGAAAACTGCAAATCATTTTCGATCCTTCCTATTGGCAATTAATTGGTTAGTTTAGGTCCTCCATACCCCAGGGTGGAGAAAATGTCCAGTCTACTCGAAGTCGGCTTTTGGGTCGTGCCTGAGTATTGACTTATTCTTTTCGACGATTCGTTGCACTTGCAGCCACATCCAAAGCTCATTGGCCAACAAATTCGCAATTTTAAACCGTTCAAAGCGTTCAGAACGATCCGAGCGTTCAGTGGCTCAAAGATTCAAAAAGTTCAGGTCGTTCCCTGCTCA
>JAHKKJ010000412.1 GCA_020027655.1 Deltaproteobacteria bacterium
ATGAGTTCGCAAAGACGTTGACCCTCAAGGACGTGGCCCCCAAGATCCGCTGTCCTTATCTCATCGTCGCCGGCGAAGACGACGACCTATGTCCGATCGAGTTCGTTTATCAGTTCATGAACGCGATCCCCGCTCCCAGAGTACTGGTCGTCTACGAAGGAGAAAAGCACTCCATCCGAAACCCGCGCGCCCGAACGCTGCTCGTCGACTGGCTCGCCGACCGGTTAGCCGGCAAGCCGTTTAATTCGGAGAAGATTTACGTCGAGATGAGCGGCAAAGAAGCCCACATGTCGTGGTAAAAACGAGGATGGAAGATAGAGGATCGAAGATGGCGATTGCCGATCCTCAATCCTCGATCTTCAATCCTCAAGGAGGGGTCGGAGGATGAGGATTGCCTATGGAGACCTGATCGGCGGCATTAGCGGCGATATGTTTGTCGGCGCCATGCTGGATCTCGGTCTGCCTTTGAATAGGCTCAAGTCGGAACTCAAGAAAATCCCCACCCTCAATTACAGGCTCGAGGTCGCCAAGAAGACGATTCACAGCATTGGCGCAACTCGGTTTCATGTGATTTGTCCCGATCAAGAGGCGGGGCGTTCCTGGAGGCAAATTCAAAGTTTAGTCAACCGCAGCAGTCTTCCCCCCGCGGTGAAGGAAGCGGGCATCAAAATCTTTGCCCGACTTGCGGAAGCCGAAGGAAAAATTCACAGGATTGCCCCCGAAAAAGTCCACTTCCACGAAATCGGCGCCACGGATTCAATCGTCGACATCATGGCCGCGGCCACCGGCACCCATGAACTCGGCATCGACGCCTTCCATTTTTCCCGCATTCCTCTAGGTCGAGGCTTAACCCGCGCTCTACATGGGCCTTTGCCAGTCCCTGGGCCCGCCACACTAGAGCTCTTGAAAGGCCTTCCCGTTCAAGGAATCGATCTCGATGGCGAAACTGTGACGCCCACAGGAGCTGCAATTTTGAGTACCCTGGGAAAAAGTTTTGGTGCTCAGCCGAGCATGACGATGGAAAAGATCGGCTACGGGGCGGGACAAAGAGATTTTCCAAATCGGCCCAACGTGTTCCGTCTGGTCATTGGCACAGACGCTACCCCATGGAGCCAAGAAGAGATGCTGGTCATCGAAACTAACATCGACGACATGAATCCGGAGTTTTACGATTATGTTTTCGATCGTCTCTTAGCCGCCGGCGCTCGCGACGTGTTCCTGTCACCGGTCCAAATGAAAAAGAATCGCCCGGGAACATTGCTCCGCGTCATTGCTGAGCCGAAGGATCGGGACACACTGGCGCGAATTATTTTGAGCGAGACCTCGACCATCGGCGTCCGCTACTACCCTGTCGGTCGGATCATCCTCAAGCGCATATCGGAAAGGCTTAAGACACCTTACGGAACCATCAGGGTTAAAGTTGTTGAAGAGCCAGACGGTACAAAACGAGTCGCCCCCGAATACGACGATCTGAAACGAATTGCCGCCGCCAAGAAAATCCCTCTCAAGCTTCTTTACGACGAGCTCGCCAGGAGCAGTAAGAAGTAAAACCTTCCCACCCGCTCCAAATGGCCAACGATCAATTGGACAGCACCGATTTGCCTAAGTCGCGATCTCCGTGGGTTTCGCTGGGATACCGCGATTACCGCCTGCTTTTTTCCCTTGCGCTTTTTGCCACCACGGCGCAACAGATGCGCCTGACTCAGAACCTATTTCAGGTTTATGAATTGTCGGGCTCTGCGTTTCAGCTTGGGCTGACGGGTTTGGCTCAAGGGATTCCTTTATTTGCCTTGGGGCTCTTCGGCGGCACGCTGGCAGACTTTGTCGACCGTAAGAAGCTCCTGCTCATTACTACCGCCGGCAATCTACTCGTCGCAGTCGCCTTGGGGATCTTGACCCTGACCGGTGCCATTCACGTTTGGCATATCCTCCTCGGCACCGCTCTGACTTCAGCTTTGAACATCGTCCTCAATCCAACTCGGATGGCGCTGATCTCGAAGCTCGTGCCCCGTTCCCATCTTACTAACGCGGTGTCGTTAAACTCCAGCGTCTCTCAAGCGGCCCATTTCATCGGCCCCATGATAGCCGGCGTCAGCCTTGAATGGATGGATATCGGCAACTCGTACCTGTTCAACGCTTTGTTCTATCTCCCGGCAGCGGCCAGCATTATCCTCATTCACACGTCGGGAGCGCCGGATGGCAAAAAAGAGCCATTTTCCGTTGGGAGTTTTTTGGGCGGCCTGCGGTTTCTTTTTTCCGAGCCCATTGTTTTAGCTATGGTCATGATCGACTTCATAGTCGCCGGCGTGGGTTATTATCGGCCGCTATTGCCGATCTTTGCCAAGGACATTCTGTCCGTCGGACCTGCCGGCTTCGGTATACTGTCCTCGGCTCCGGCGGTAGGCGGGATTATCGGGACTGTCCTCCTGCTTCTGATCGGCGATGTCGAACACAAAGGACTTTTAGCACTCTGGTCGTTTCTTTCTTACGCGGTGGCTGTCGGATTCTTCGCAATATCCACGAACTTTTGGCTGTCAGCTTTTCTGCTTGTAATCCTCGGACTCGTGAATTCACTGCAAGCGGTTATGCGCCAAACCACTTTTCATCTCCTAACCCCGGACCAGGTTCGCGGCAGAGCTTTCGCCGTGTTCAACATGTTCTCTCAAGGAGCCAATTCAGTCGGTGCCACCGAGGTGGGTTTCATGGCCGCGCTCCTTGGCGCTCCCGGCTCTCTGCTGTTTGGCTCTGCCGTTGGAGCAATTCTCACGCTGTCCTGCTGGGTTGTCTTACCGGGGTTGCGGCGATTTGGCTCTGAGAAAGCGCTATAAGGGAAAGCTACGCGATTAGGGCCGGATAATCGGCAAACTTGATACAAGCCGTCGCTTCGTCCTTCCAGCGCGCAAGGCTGCAGCCTGGAGCGCTGTCATAGCCGTGCCCGGGCCTGCGACTATCGTGATTGACGGCCAGGGCGTTGAGCGGCGGCCAACTGTTGTCATGGCACCACTGCGCGATTTCGCGCAAAAACCTACCAATGTTCGGTTTTAAATGAGAGAGACCGGCCCGCTCGCACAGATCTCCGTAGGCGATGAGACAAGGCTCTACGCTCGGGCTTGCTTTGCTTTGAGGCTGCGAAACTTTTCTGTGGTGATCAAGCAACGCCTGGGCAAGCTTTTGCGCTTCGGGGCTCATCGAACAGGCGCTTCCAAGTTTGCTGACCGCAATTCCTTTTGTATTTCTCGGAGCAGAGATATGTCGCGCACTTGCGAAAGTGGAATTGGCTTATCCGATTTGACCGTCGCTTTGCGCGCGTCGATGGCAAACTCGAAAGTTTTGTCGATGGTGCTGCCGTCAAGACTAAATGACGGAAGGATCAAGTCGTAAGAATCCCTGGCCACGTCCGGGGTCTGGTTCAACCATTTGACCATGATGGGAATGACTTCTTCCTTGCGCTCGTGGATGAAGCGCAGCCCGCGCACGACGGCTCGCAGGACCTTTTTGGTTTCGTCCCGCTTGTTCTTGATCCGTGAATCCGTGGCCGCGACCGCGGAAATAGGGCTGCCGATTCTCAAGTCCTTCGGTCCGCCGAGGACATTGAAACCTTCCCGCGCCAGTCGATTTGGGCCGGGAGGAGCGACACAGATTGCATCGACCAGGCCCTTTCTTAGCATCTCCGCCCGCACAGGCTCGTCCGCTCCGAGGGTCACGAACTGGACCTCCTTGAGGTCGAGCCCCTTCGCTTGAAGAATCGCCTCAGCCGCAAGTTGGTCAGAGCCGCCGATCCTCTGAGCCCCGATACGTTTGCCGCGCAGGTCAGCAATCGTTTTAATCTCAGGCCGGGCCACAATATGGTGCAGCGGCTTGTCCGTCAGGACCGCCAATATTTTGAACGGCATGCCCTGCATTGCCCCCGCTATGATGTTGCCGAAACTCAGCGTGTAATTGACTTCCCCACTCAGCAGGGCGGGCACCGTCACCTGGCTTCGCATCTGGATTAATAGCGGATCGAGATTTTCATCTTTAAAAAAGCCCTTTGCGACCGCGACCTGAGCAGGGAGAAAAGCATAAGTCCGGCTGCTATAGGAAACCGTGATTTTTTCCGCTGCATCGGACATGCTGGATGCGATCACGGAAACGAGTACCGACAGAATTGAAATCATGCATGTAAGCTTCATCTGCATTCTATCTTGGCTCCTACCTACGGTTCGCAACCGGTTCAAGGATCCGCAGATCAAACTGTTCATCAATCAAATCTAATGGCGGCGCTTTTTGTCTTTGGGAATCCTCAATGTACGGCACCTCTCCCATGCAAGGAACTCCGGTCAACGATACCAGCGCTTCCCGGTTCGTCTCGGCGGCCAGCGATGGCTGGCTTTCGATTTGATTCAGCACGTAACCCAGCACACTCAGCCCTTTGCAGCTTGCATGCTCAAGCGTCAGCAGCAGGTGGTTGATCATACCGAGCTTGTTCGCTGCGACGACGATGAGTGGAAGTTTCAGTACTTTTGCAAAGTCTGCATACGTGTAGCTTGGT
>JAHKKJ010000413.1 GCA_020027655.1 Deltaproteobacteria bacterium
TTGACCTGACTGCATGATTGGCGATTACGCGGGCGTAGGAGGTAATTGTCATTGGCAAACGAGATGATCCAACGGCTGAGGAAAATGAGTCGGGAACGGGATTGCTAAAACTGCAACGCAATTTGGTGATCACTGCCGGGATTATCTTCAAGCACGGCATTGACACAATACTGCTGAACATCGGCAGCGGTCAGATTTGGGCCGGGAGCCAGCAACGCTAACCGTTCCATTGCGTTGCGCAGCTCACGCACATTGCCGGGCCACGAATGGGCGAGCAGCGCCGCGATAAAGTCAGAAGCCCAGGGCATGATCGGCCGCTGATATTTTTCACCGAATGACTCCAGGTAATAATGAGCCAATAGCGGAATATCATCGCCCCGTTCCCGGAGCGGTGGAAGCGCCAAATGAAAGACCTTCAAGCGGTAAAAAAGATCCCGGCTGAGTTTTCCCTCTTTGACGGCGCTAGCGGGCAGGCAATTCGTGGCAGCGACGACGCGCACTGCGATGGGAATACTTGCAGTGGCTCCGATCCGACGCACCTGTCCTTCTTCCAAGACTCGCAGAAACTTTGCCTGAACCTCCGCCGCCATCTCGGTGATCTCGTCGAGGAAAAGGGTCCCGCCGTCAGCTTGCTCGAAGCAGCCCAGGTGCCGCTCTAAAGCATTCGTGAATGCCCCCTTTTCGTGACCGAAGAGTTCGCTATCCATCAACGTAGGTGCCATGGCGGCACAATTCAGCGTCAAAAAAGTTCCCTCATGCCTTGGGGAAAGATCGTGAAGAGTGCGCGCGACAAGCTCCTTGCCAGTGCCGCTTTCACCACTCACCAGTACAGCGGCATCCGTAGGGGCTATTTGGCTCAGTCGTTGGTAGACCTGGCGCATGGTTGCCGACTTGCCGATGAGTTGACCATAGGAGCCCAAAGGGGACTCCAACTTCTGACGCAGCACGTTCGCCTCACGGGCGAACCCTACTTGCTTGAGTCCCTTCTCAAGTACCGCACGCAGCTTCGGCGACTCCAACGGTTTCGGCAAATAGTCATAGGCGCCGAGCTTGATGGCTTGCACTGCGGTTTCGATTGTCGCTTGGCCTGTTAGCATTATAATCGCCACCTGGTGCACGCGTTCATGTAACGCCTCGATAAACTGAAGCCCGGTCAGGCCAGGCATCATGAGGTCGCTTACAATCGCGTGAGGCAGATTTTGGTTGCAACTTTGCAGCGCAGCCTGACCGTTGGATACAGCCAAGGCGTGATAGCCCCAGCTTTCCAGCAGCGCAGTCAAACCATCGCGCGTAGCGGCATCATCATCTACGACTAGAACGTTAGGACGGGGTCGAGCCATAATCAGTTTCCCTCCAGAGGCAGCATTAGGCGGGTGCCTCCTTATGTGAACTGTTTTACGCTCCAACCAGCAACGCTAATGCCAAGGCATTTCATCCGAGGTTTGGTAACTTCACGGTCTTTTAGGTAATGTTCCGTACCAACGTCTTGAATGACGCAACACGCCAAACTACAAGAGCGGAGAGAAACACGGCGCCAAGGAAGGCTGCAAGACCAAACGGCAAGAGTACGTAACCCTCAACAAAGCCTATGAGCACAACGGCGAACCAGAGCACGGCAAATCTGAGCCACAGGTGAAGCGAGAGAACTCTCTCCCCGCGCAGCTGGCCGGTCAGAAACAGCCAATCACGATCAGTGAATAACTGCACTTCCTTGCAGCCTCACCTCTCAGCGTCCCTTTTTACATGGAAACGCCACCGGTCATGGTCAAGTACGTTACAATTATTCCTGGAAGTCAGCCCACTAACAAGGTACCGAATAGAAGCACAGGTAATTTACTATCTTGCCGGTTATATGGCCGAGGAAAAATTCATGGACCGAAAACCACGAGGCCGTAAACCGGATATTCAAACCGCGCTAAACCTTGCATGCTACGTGGCAGGACGGGGAGAGCCGCTTGAGGCGTACTTTACTTGGCTTTGGGCACAAACAGAAGCGCTATTTCAGAATCATTTTTTTTGGAAGTGCGTTGAAGCTGTGGCTGAGAAACTCGGAAACTCGCGATTGAACGTAAGCTATCAGGGGCAAAGGTCGAGCAAATAATGCGCGAAACTTTCAACGCGTAGTGGTCACTTCTCCGCTATCGCTTTCCCGAACTCCGACCCCTCTCTCCGGCGTCGGCTCCCCCGGCTTCCACCAAAACTCTTGCCCATAATTCCGCCACGCATCGTTTTGGACTTTGAACCCATGCCCTATTGAGCTTGTCCAGCTCCCTGCCAGGTGTCAATCGAATGGCGCCGAATGTCAAGACACATTCTGTTTAAGGGATTATTTTGCTTAGCCGTGACCCTAGAAGGAGATTTACAGATTGGGTCGGGAGCTCGAGGTGATTAACATGCTGATTTTCTACTGTAACCGCTGTAACGAGATGATTACAGGCGGCGACTACGAAAGCACGGATCAGATCGTAGACAGACTTGATGAGCATATAAAGAAATGCCCCCCGGCAACATTTACCTTCGAGGGAACAACGGGCGTTGCCACGCAGAGACTTGACGCTTTACGATCATTCCATGAGGGTGAGCGCCGTGCGGGTAAGATACGGCTACACTGATGACCGCAAAGAGATCGAGCAACCGATGGATGCGCTGGCGCGTAAATTCGCCGCGACTCACGACATGAAGGTCAAAGCAGAGATTGACCGCTTGAGTAGCGAATTAGTTAAGCTCGATCGGCCGTGGGTGTTTGTGGCGAGGTGAAGGATTTCGGGGTGAGCGATCCATTCGTGTATTCTTCGATGGTCTCTTTTAACGTCTGAGATGAGATCGGTTTTATGAAGTAGGTTGTGATACCCATTTTCTCAGTCTTTTCCTGCCATAGTGCGGACATCCATGCCGTAAGCGCAACGACAGGAATGTGAGCGGTTTTAGGATTGTCTAAGCATCGCCGTTGTCTTGATTCCATCGACCTCCGGCAGGGCCATATCCATGAAGACTGCATAAATCTCTCTTGTGAAACCTTTCCTCAACAAATGAACACGATCGATTTAGAACGCCTCAAGGAACAGGAAGACGCCGCAATTAAAATCATTGATAGCTGGCCGCGAATCTTTCAGCTTCTCGTCTACCGGCAGCTTTACGCTTTCGGTATCCGAATCAGCAATATCGATTCTGAGATTGCGAAAGAATTGAAGAAGTCTGACTGAAGGGTGCGTGACGCGGGTTCTCGCTAACTTCGGGCGACCTGCACGATGACCCTCACCAGAATACGTCTTGAGCTTCGCTTCCTTCCAACACAGGAGCCCCTGTCGTATGTAATCGGGATGTATTCCTCCACTTCTCGGAATAGCTTCTTTCCACTTGGGTTCCGTGCAAGGACATATTTCTGGAAGTATTCAACAGCATTTTCCAGCACTGCGAGCATGAGCCTTTCCTCTCCCTCGCGGATGTCTTTGAACAATTTCTCAATTTCTCAATGACACCAGTGTCCACGGGGTCCAATGCAACCCAACCGTGGGCTACCAGAGCTTGCTTATAGCTGACTTTTCTCGCCATTGACTCAACCCGTTTTCAGTTATTTTGTCCCGTCGCCCTTTTGCGCAAGTACTCTGCGATTTCTCGTTCCAGACGGCGGCCCTTTCGATGCCGGCCAATCCTGGTCATAACGATCTGAATGAGCAAAAAACCGGTTACGACGGATAGAATAATGAGCAAATAGAAATCTCTTCCAGGCATTGTCCCTGCGTTTCGTTAAAAGGATAGAGCAATGCCGGTGCCGCCATTTAATGGGGACGAGAACTGCGCAGTAACCATGGTGCCGCCTCAAGCGCGTTTGGAATCGCGCGATAATGGTTCGAGCACCGGAGTCAAATAGAGTTTGTTGATGTCTTCTAGAATAAATGATTTCCCGGTTTCTCTACACGTCACAGAGCTACCAACCAACATTGCGACGTAGGAAGGTAAAGGTTTACCAGAGTAAGCCTCGCTAACAGTTTGGGTGTTGAGGAAACCGACTTCCAACGGAAGCGAAACCCCCATCGGATGAATGCGGCGGCAAGCGGTACAGAAGTACAGCACGTTGTATCGAGCCACGGTGTTGCCTCCTGTGCTGTGTTGGGCGGAATCGAATTGCGACGCCACGCATATTCCTGTTGAATCCTATAATGAGCGATTCATATGAGAGCAATCCCCGAGCCAAATAAGAAATGATTGGCAGGACAGTATCTTAGAATTGGGGGTCACAAGAAAAAATGTAAGGTGAGTTAACAGTGGCCGATTGCAAGTTAGACTTACAAAGAAAAAAAGAGAAAAGAGGCTCAGTAGTTAAGACAAACTTCGAGTGGTGGAAGGAATAATTACAGCAGGATAGGGTCTAGGCAAAAAGAGGCTTCGAGATTGCGACCAAAATTGCTTACTGGAACGGCGGGTTTATCGGGAGCCCGAGGGGCGGGAATATGGATTGCACGATAGTCGTAGCGGCTCCCGTGCTTCCTGTGGGATATGTTGTCAGTGCGAGGCGCATTGCTGATAGTGCTTTTCCGACATTCTGCAACGAAGCTCTTAATGAAAGTTCTGGCTGCATGGAGGAGTCTACCGCCCAAATATTTTGGCTTCACGAAGCCGGCGATCAACCCACTGTTTAGCTTCTTTGAGGGCGTGCTTCTCGGCGGTTGTCTTTGTTGGAAAGTGAGAAGTCGGTGCAGGTAGCTGAACGTCTCGAAAGGTTAGGGTGCCTTCGTTGAATTGGACGTGAACGCCTGCGCTCCAACCATCTGTGTCCGGTTCTTGATGCGCTTTTACAAGAATCAGGTGACTACGGTATCGCTCCATCACTGTCCCTCGTTCTATGCGGCGGCTGTCTCGACGTCGGTCAATCCACCCGGTAGCGAGCTGGATTAGCCAAAGACTGATGCACGAAGCAATGAACAGAAGGAAAACTTCTTCCGGCATTGTCTCCTCCGTTTTGGCCGAGAAGGAAAGCAACGCCAGTGCCGCTCTGAGAATGGGGATAAGAACTTCGCATGTTGGGGCAGGTTCTCCTGAAAAGTCCCTAATAGTAGCAAACGTCAGGCCGCCTCAGTTCTAAAGGTGATATATAGTAAGGGGCGAATTAGCCCCCCTTTACTTCGAGCAACGCATTTTCTTATAAAACTGACTTGCTCTGCGGCTTTCCCGGTCTATGCTGAAGGTATGGATGTGTCAGTAATACGACAAGGAGGGAAACATATGGAATTCGTCCCACGAGTCATTGCGGCAAAGCTATTGATAATCTTTTCACTCGTACTAGGTTGCCAAACGATTACTGAAATGACGCGCATTGAGAGCGACAAAGATGCAGTTATTAGCAAAGCGGTAAAGGAAAACTTTCTTAAAGATAAGGCTGTCGATTTGACAAGTGTAAACGTGAAAACCACTGACGGGTCAGTCGATTTGAGTGGTACCGTGCCCTCACTGGACGCGAGAGCACGTGCTGTCAAACTCGCATGGCAAGTGACTGGCGTTCAGGCGGTCGTCAATCATCTTGAGGTCAAAAAATAGGTAGTATCCAGCGGATGCCGGTATTGTTGGATCTCGCTGGGGATTCTCGATCTTAATCGCGGGGTCCAATGAGGTGGAAAGTCAGTTCAAGAATGCAGCCACTTCGGCGCAATACGCCAAACTACAAGCGCGGTAAGAAAAACCGCGCCGAGGAAGGCTGCGAGACCAAAGGGCAAGAGAACGTAACCCTCAACAAAGCCTATGAGCACCACGGTGAGCCAGAGCGGCCGCAAACCTGAGCCACAGGTGAATCGAGAGAAGTCTATCCTGCGGCTGGCCGGTCAGAAAGAGCCAAGCCGATATCGCTTAAGACCACGAAGAAGGGCTTAGCGCAGCATCGCCTCTAAGAGTACATCAAGCGCAAGTACGGGCTAAAGCCTACTCCCACGGTCAAAGAGTTTTTCGACAAGTGGATCGAAAAAAAGATCGAGCCGCTGTTTCGTCGGGCGCAGGTCAGAGACTATCGGCAGCATTTCAACGCTTACATTCCGAAGTTCAAAAACATGCGGTTGCTGGCGATAGGGACAGGGGACTTAATCGACTTGAGAGTTGAATTACTTCGCCGCGGGCTGTAGCGTGAAGACGGCGCGGAATGTCATCGATTCAAGTTTCAGGGGCGCTATAATGGACGCAATCAAGCGGGGAGAAAACCCGCTTGCTGTGGTTCAGTACGGCGGAACGTCGTTGGCGATGATTCAGGCGGACTATTGCGGGACGTTGGGCCTGCGGTTCGATCAAACCGTTTTCGAACCGCAAGCCGAAAATCCCTTGAAGAATATGGTTGCGGGGCCGGGATTTGAACCCGGGACCTCAAGGTTATGAGCCTTGCGAGCTACCAGACTGCTCCACCCCGCGGCAACGCTGTGAACCTTTTTGTACCTTGCGCTTTGCTTGGAGTCAAGGTAGGGAAGACGGATGAGTGAGAATCATCGTAACCCGCTGCCCACGGTTGATATCATTATCGAGGTTGCGGCAGGCGGAGTGATACTCATCGAGAGAAAAAACATTCCAAATGGCTGGGCTCTGCCGGGAGGTTTTGTCGATTATGGCGAGAGTTTGGAAGCCGCAGCCGTTCGCGAAGCCAAAGAAGAGACCTCCCTGGAGATTCAATTGATCGAGCAGTTTTACACTTACTCGGATCCAAGTCGAGACCCGCGAAAGCATACGATATCCACGGTATATATCGCCACAGCGCAGGGAATCCCGCAAGGAGCAGACGACGCCAAGAGAGCGAAAATTTTCACGAAGGGTCAGCTTCCGAATCCCATTGTTTTTGACCACCCGCGAATCTTGAGCGACTATTTTGTTTACAAAGCGACGGGGAGGCGTCCGAAGCCCTGATCTGACCCCGAATATTCACCTTTTATTGTAGCTTGCCGACGGCTGAGGCGATCCGCTTGCAGCCCTTTTCTATGTCTTCAAGAGCCGTGGCATAGGAGAATCGGATATGCTCCTTAGAACCAAAATCTTCACCCGGGACCACAGCAACTTGGGCTTCTTCGAGGAGATAGTCGGCAATATCGCAGGGGGAAGCAAGTTTCTTCTCGTTAGCCGTTTTACCCAACAAGGTGCGGACGTTCGGAAAAACATAGAAGGCCCCCTGTGGTTTGAGGCAACGCATGCCTTGGATCGCGTTGAGCCTATCGACAATGACATCGCGACGCTTATGAAACTCCCGGACCATCGTCATGACGTCATCTTGCGGCCCCTTGATAGCCTCTAACGCCGCTGCTTGAGCAATCGAAGTCGCGTTGGACGTGCTTTGACTCTGGATCTTGCCGGCGGCGGAAATGACATCGGCCGGACCGATTGCATAGCCGATACGCCAACCTGTCATCGCGTAAGTCTTTGACACGCCGTTGATGATGACGGTTCGGTCGCGCAGCGCTGGGTTAAGGGCGACGATGTTGTGAACCTGGAAGTCGTCATAAACGATCTTCTCATAGATGTCGTCGGCGATGACCAAGCAGCTATGTTTCTCCAGGACGCGCGCGATGGCCAGGATCTCGTCAGCAGCATAGCTGGCGCCGGTGGGGTTACAGGGGCTGTTGAGAATAAAGACTCTTGTTTTGGCGGTCAGCGCAGCCTCGAGTTGTTCGGCATTGGTCCTAAAACCGGTAGCTTCGCTGGTCTGAATGAGTTTGGGGACGCCACCAGCCAGCAGCGCCATGTCTGAGTAGCTTACCCAGTAGGGTGCCGGGATAAGGATCTCATCTCCGGGATTGACGATGGCTTGTAAGACATTATAAACGGAGTGCTTCGCCCCACAGCTGACCAAGACATCTTCTTTTCGGTAAGACAGTCCATGTTCTCGTTCATATTTGTGAACAATGGCCGCGCGCAGCGGCTCGATGCCCTTCACGTCCGTGTACTTCGTCATGCCTTTCCGCAGCGCTTCCACGGCCGCTGCTTTGATGTGATCGGGGGTATCAAAATCGGGCTCGCCGGCAGAGAAATTGACCACGTCAATTCCTTCCGACCGGAGCTTGCCTGCTTTGGCGGCGATGGCAAGAGTTACCGACGGCTTAATCAGTTTGGTTCTTTCTGCGATAGTTGTCATCTTAGTATCCTTAATGGTTGAACTTCTTTACCAGCTTCGTTAGCACGTTGCCGGGGACGAGCCCGGACACATCCCCACCCAAGCTCAC
>JAHKKJ010000414.1 GCA_020027655.1 Deltaproteobacteria bacterium
CGATCCTCGCGCGGTGGCGATTCTGTTGGGAGCGTTTATCATCCAAGGCATCGTGCCTGGACCCGACATGCTCATTCCCCCGCCCAAGGGAAAACTCGATCTGACCTTTTCCTTTGTTTGGGTCATCATTATCTCTAACTTTATCACCGTAGCGGTCTGCTTCCTTTTCCTGAATACTTTGGCGAAGGTTACGCAAGTGCGAGGGAGTCTGATTATTCCCCTCATCCTGTTGCTCATCTACCTGGGCGCTTTCGCGGAGAAGAATGCCTTCCAAGATATGCTTGTTGTCCTTTTCTTCGGCGGCCTGGGTTGGGTCATGGAGAAGTTGCAATGGCCGCGTCCGCCGGTGTTGTTGGGATTAGTTCTAGGCCCCCTCGCCGAGAATCGATTATTTCTCGCCACCGACAACTATGGTCTGGCATGGACTTGGCGGCCCGGCGTTCTAATAATCTTCGCAGTGACTCTAGTCGGCATTCTTTATCCGCTCATCAAAAAGAAGAGGGAGGAGAAGGCAAGCCAGCCCACTACGGCTACCGTCGAAGCAGCCCCCAAGGGTGGGCTCCGCTTCGACCGGCGCGTCGTCTTTACGGTCTGCGTTGTCATCCTTCTTGCTTTGGCCCTCTGGCAGAGCAGAAATTTTGGCGTGCGCGCTGGATTGTTTCCCTGGGTCATCGGCACGCCGACACTTCTGCTGGCCTTGATCCAGCTCGCTAAGGATTTCAAAGGTCACAAGAAAGTCAGCGGGCCGGCGTTCGAGGGCGAGGGGGCTGTCGAGGTTTCGCCGGAGGTGGCCACCCGCCGCACCTTGACGATCCTCGGTTGGACCGTGGGATTCTTTATCGCGATTTGGCTCTTGGGATTTTCTTATGCGGTGCCGTTAACGATGGTCCTTTATCTCAAGCTCGCCGGGCGAGAGAAATGGCCGATTACCGTCATCATGACTTTTTGTACATGGGGCTTTTTCTACGTCTTGTTCCAACGGATACTGAACGTACCGTTCCCCGACGGGCTAATTTTCGATCTGTTTAAAGGGCAGTGATTCGCCGCCAGTCTCCTCGATATTTTCCGCGCTATCTCAGCCCTATTTCAACTCCGATTCTTTGCTTGCAGCGCTTGCCACACGCGCTCCGGCGTGAGCGGCAACTGATACAGCCGCACCCCCGTCGCCTTGTAGAGGGCGTTGCCGATTGCCGGCGCAACGGGCAACAATCCCCCTTCTCCTGTTCCCTTCGCGCCGAAAGGTCCCGGACCGTTGTGATTTTCCACGAGGATGGTTGCAAAACCCATCGGCAAGTCGCTGAATGTCGGAACGCGGTAGTCCACAAGATTGGGATTTAGGAGCTGTCCATCTCGATAGACCATTTCTTCCAGCAGGCTGTGGCCGAGCGCGTTCATCACGCCGCCTTCATCTTGTCCTTCGCACAGCACCGGATGGATGGCCTGGCCGACATCGGCCAGCGAGACATATTTAATCAATGTAATTTCGCCGGTGTCGCGATCGACTTCCACTTCCGCTCCACCCCAGGAGATCTCCCAAAAAGTCGTGGGCGAGCCCAAGGCGGCCTTTTTACTCTTGACGTCTTGGTAGGCCCCGCGTCCGACGATTTCACCAGCCTTTGATGAGAAAATTTTGTGCATAAGGCTTTCAAAGGAAATGCCTTGGCCTTTATTGCCTTCGATTCGCCCATGCTTGAGCCTTAATCGATCGGGGATTGCTTTGAGCACTCTAGCTCCATGCCGCAACAACTGGCGCTTCAAGTCTTGGGCGGCCCTTTGGACGGACAGTCCCATCACGACGGTGGAGCTGCTGGCGTTGGTGTTGACGTCATAGGGGGTTACATGGGTATCCAGCTCAGCCACCGTTATGCGGTTCAATGGAACAGCCAGCTCTTCAGCGACAATCTGGCTCAATGCGGTGCGCGCCCCTTGCCCGATCTCGACGGTGCCGGTTAATAAGATAATGCTACCGTCAGAATTCATTTTGACGGCGGCGGAGGCGACTTTGTAGGTGCCACCACCGTCCTTCATACAACACGCCAGCCCTTTGCCCCGATTGGGCTTGTTGTCTTTCTTATTCCAGCCAATCTCTTTGGCGGCCCGTAGCAAACCCTCTTTGAGATCGCAATCCACCGGCGTATCTCCCGGAGTGTAGAGCTCGCCCTTCTTCAAGAGATTCTTGAGCCGAAACTCCAGCGGATCCATCGCGAGTTTTTCCGCGATGATGTCCATCTGCGATTCGTAGGCCCAGGTCACCTGCAATGTGCCGAACCCGCGGTAAGCGCCCGCGGGAACGGTGTTCGTATAAACCGTGTACGCGTCGGTCTTGACGTGGGGGATTCGGTACGGTCCAAAACAACGATAGCCCGCTTTCTGCGTCACACGCGGCCCGGCGTCGGCATAGGCGCCCGTCTCCATGTAAATGAGACATTGCCGCGCCACAAGTTTCCCGTCCTTGGTTACTCCAGTCTTGATCTGAACTCGAGCCGGATGGCGCGTGACTGTCTTGAAGCTCTCTTCGATGGAGTGGGCGAGGCGAACCGGCCGTTTGGCCTTCCATGACAGGGCCACCGCCAACGGTTCCGTTTTCACGGCAAGCTTGCCACCGTAGGCGCCGCCAAGATACGGAACGATGATTCTTATTTTGTTCAGCGGCAGATGGAAAATCTCGGACAAATGCTCGCGCAAGGTAAACGGCTCCTGCGTGCCGGCCCACAGGGTGATGTGATTCCCGTCCACATGGGCAACGGTCGCATGGGGCTCCATGGAAAAGTGCTGCACCCGCGGAAATCTAAAGGTGTCTTCAAAAATGTGATCCGCTTTCTTAAAACCTGCCTCGATGTTGCCCTTGGCGTAGCTGAAGCGGTAGCAAAGATTGCTGCCGGCAAATTCTTTCGGTGCTTCGTAATGTTGTCCCATCATCTCCCCGCCGCTGAACGAGCTGTCGTGCACTAAAGGGGCGTCGGGAGCCAGCGCTTCCTCTATCGAAGTCACGGCCGGCAATTCGTCGTACTCGACATCGATCAGATTCAGAGCCTCTTCCGCCGTCGCTTCGTCAACCGCCGCCACCGCGGCCACAGGATCGCCCACGTAACGCACCTTATCGATGGCGACGATGGTCTGATCTTTATACGCGGCGCCGAACATTCCCAATCCTCTCTGATCGTCGCGAGTGATAACCGCATAGACTCCCGGAAGCGCCTCCGCTTTCCGCCCGTCAATTCGTTTGATCCGAGCATGGGCATAGGGACTGCGCAGAATTTTCCCGTGGGTCAATCCTGACAGTTCGACATCGACGGTATAAACCGCCTTGCCGGTAACCTTATCTTCACCATCCAGTCGGGCCTCCGGCCGGCCTACGACTTTGTACGCTTGTGAGCTTTTCATCTCTTGACCTCGTTGCCGTAATGCTTGTTCACCCAGTCCATCGCCTCCTCGCGACTGGACAGCTCTCCTCCGAGTTGCGCTTCTTCAACTTGTTTGAGAATGGTTTGAAAATTGCGCCCGGGGAAAAACCCCATGGCGATCAAATCCCGGCCCCGCAGCAGGGGCTCCGGATGAATCTCCTCTTCTTTCAGTTCCGCCAGTTTCTGTTTGCAAAACTGGTAGTGCTGGAGATCACCGTTGGCGGAGAGCGCATCGATGCGCGTCAGCTCCAAAAGCTCGTCGATCCCATCTTCGCCCAGAAATCGCTTGAGCGTGCTGAGGCGCATCTGAGGCGCCTGTATATGACGCAAGTGACTGCGCACCAAGTAGGCGACCCGTTCCCGTGTCGTCCGGCTTCGCTTCAATCGCTTCAACACCTCCTCAGCCATTTCAGCCCCCTTGTCCGTATGGCCGTAAAAGGTGAGTCGCTCCTCATCCCGCTGGATGCAGACCGGCTTACCCACGTCGTGCAGCAGGCAACCATAGGCCAGCGTCTCTGTGGGCGAATCCAGGTGGCTGAGGGTTAGCATCGTGTGCGTGAAAACGTCCCCCTCGGGATGATAGTCCGGACTTTGCTCGACACCTTTCATGGCGTCGATTTCGGGTAGCAAAACCTTTAAGAGACCCGTCCGATCCAACAACTCAAATCCGGTTTTCGCCCCGCCCTCGGTCAAAATACGCGTAATCTCCTCGCCGATGCGTTCCCAGGAAATTTGTTTGATGGTGGGCGCCAGATCACGAATGGCAGCCAACGTTTCGCTTTCGACCGTAAAATCCAAGCTGGCTGCAAAACGCACTGCTCGTATCATGCGCAGCCGGTCCTCTTCAAAACGAGAATGAGGACTACCGATGGCGCGGATCAACTTGCTCTCTAGATCCACTCGCCCGCCGACGAGATCGATAAGTCGATCTGCGATCGGATCATAGACCATCCCATTGATCGTAAAGTCGCGCCGGAAAATATCCTCCTGCAAACTACCGTAGCGGACGTGGGTCGGCCGCCGGCCGTCCAGGTACGGGCCATCGTGACGAAAGCTTGCAACCTCGAATGGCTGGCCTTCGACCATGACGAGTATGACGCCAAACTGCGCGCCCA
>JAHKKJ010000415.1 GCA_020027655.1 Deltaproteobacteria bacterium
TGCTCGACGAGGACATCCGCAGCGGCGTCGTCGCCAAAAAAATTTACCTTGGACCGGGTCAT
The DNA here is from genome assembly GCA_020027655.1 of Deltaproteobacteria bacterium. GTDB lineage: Bacteria > Desulfobacterota > Binatia > UBA9968 > UBA9968 > DAIRFP01. The sequence goes on from JAHKKJ010000415.1 coordinate 63, forward strand.
CAACGACCGGATTTTGAAGCAGGCGCAACAGGAGTTAAAAAACGAGGGGCGGCTGAAACCGTGAGATTACTTGAGGGCGTGAGAGACGTAGTCGAGATCGCCAAGAAATGTGAAAACGTCCAACCTGGATAGCTCGGGCGTGGGATGGCTGCCGTTCTTCTGCGAGTCGATCTCCTGGGCCGGACCCGATCGAGTTCTCCACGGGTGGGACACTCGTTTAACCCGATGGAAAATCGTCAAGCACGCAAAGCGACATCTGAAACTCAGATCGAAGATCTTTGGCTGATCATGTCCGGCAACATCAAGCGTTGCTGAAGATAAACTAGCCTAGCTCGTCGGAAACTCGAAGTTGAATTACGCAGGTTGTTTCTTTTTGACCTCGCCAGCTTCATCCGCGTACGCTTCAGATCGTTCCAGCTTCCTGCCGCGTTTTATCCCGTCCAAACCACTCGGTTCTCTTCTCGCTTCCTTTCCTTGCCGCGTCTTAGCGGGCCAGTAATTGGGTCCGGAGCCAACAAAACTTTGTTTTCTGCTCTAGAACAGCCGCTACTTTCGTCGCCCTCCGAAACCGCGAGCCCTAGGCGCACAAGTGCACAAACACAAAGAGCATGCAAAAAGGTTGCATTACATGTAGGAGAAATCCTGCATTCATTGATCGGTTTCTCTTTGTCCGAGTTAAAAACAAGCCGAAAAGACGAATAAAACTTTTTATGACAAAGGTGGCATCATTGTTGCGCTTCGTCGCTAGGTTATTCACTTCGTGTGCTTTTATTCTCAATTGATCAACCAAACTATGGGAGATTCAGTGTTTCTGTGGAGAAGGGGTAGGTTATCGTGAGTGTCCCGATGCGATTGCCTCCCGAGCCTCGGCTCGCGCCACTCACGAGCTCCGAGAAGGTCATGCCACTTGGGAGATTTTTTTGCCTCAACAGTGAGAAGTTTTTTCTGAAGGGAGTGACGTACGGCCCGTTCGCGCTTTCGCGGAAAGGCGTTCCCTTTCCTGAAGCTCCGACGGTCGAGCTTGATTTTGCCTTGATGTCGGAGCTGGGTATAAACAGCTTTCGCACCTTTACCCCTGCACCGAAGTGGCTTCTCGATAGGGCGGCCTCATACGGTCTCAGAGTGATCACGGGAATTCCTTGGGCGCAGCATATTTCTTTTCTTGATTCCTCCCGTACTCGTGCAGAAATTCGCAGCACCATCGTCCGCAGCGTCCGCGCAAGCAGGGGACATCCCGCCGCGTTGGCGCATCTGGTCGGCAATGAGATTCCCCCTGAGATTGTGCGCTGGTATGGTGCCAAGCGCATTCGCGGTTTCCTTCGTGAGTTGGTTGATGTAGCCAAAACGACCGATCCTGATGTGCTGGTTAGCTATGCGAATTTTCCTTCGACGGAATATCTCGAGACCGACTTTACTGATTTTCTTGCCTTTAATGTCTACCTTCATCGCGAAGAGGATTTTCGTCGCTATCTGTTTCATCTCCTCAATTTGGCCGGCGACCGGCCGCTGGTTTTAACCGAGATCGGGATGGATTCCATGCGAGAAGGACTTAAATCTCAGGCCAGATTCCTGTCGCAGCAACTCTCGGCCAGCTTCGAAATGGGCGTCGCGGGCGCTGTGATTTTTTCCTGGACCGACGATTGGCACGCTTTCTCCGGCGCGGAAGGATTTCAGGTTGACGACTGGGCCTTCGGCTTGGTGGAACGAAACCGGCAGAAGAAACCTTCTTTCTGGGCAGTGAAAAATTTTTACGATGGTTCTCTGCCTCCCGCTCTGCCGCGCTATCCCAAGGTTTCGGTGATCGTGTGCGCTTACAACGGCGAGCGAACCATGGACCACTGTCTCGCTTCGTTGGAAACTCTCAACTATCCCAACTACGAAGTCGTTGTCGTCAATGACGGCTCGACGGACCGGACTCGGGAGATTGCCGAGCGGTACCCCTATATTCGGCTGATCAATCAGGAGAATCAGGGGCTAAGCGCAGCGCGCAACGTTGGACTAGAAGCGGCCACCGGCGAGATCATTGCCTATACCGACTGCGACTGCATGGCCGATCCGGATTGGCTAACGCATTTGGTAGCGCGCTTTTTATCATCGGACTTTGGCGCAGTGGGAGGCCCGAATCTTCCTCCGCCCGACAGCTCCCTGGTTGCCAACTGCGTGGCGGTCTCGCCGGGCGCGCCGACTCACGTGCTGCTGGACGATGAAGTTGCTGAGCACATACCGGGCTGCAACATGGCTTTTCGCCGGGAAGCGCTGGAGGCCATCAATGGGTTTGATCCGGTGTTCCGCGCCGCCGGAGATGATGTGGATCTCTGTTGGCGACTGCAAAACAAGGGCTATACGATCGGTTTCAGTGCGGCTGCGGTGGTTTGGCATTTTCGCCGCAACACGGTGCGAGATTATATCAAGCAACAGCAGGGGTACGGCAAAGCCGAAGCTCTCCTGTTTTTTAAGCACCCGTCTCGTTTCAACGTCCTCGGTCAATCGCGTTGGTTCGGAAGAATCTACGGTGACCTCTCTTCTTTTCTAGCGAGCCGGCAGCCGCGGATTTACACCGGGGTTTTTGGCCGAGGCCTTTTTCAGACGCTTTATCAACCTCCTCCTTCGATCATTTCATGCCTGCCTCTCACTTTGGAGTGGAACTCGGTTTCCATGTTACTTCTGTCTTGCGCGCTTGTGTTCGGCGGTGTTTTCTGGGTAGGATTAGCGCCTTTCTTTCTCACCCTAAGCTGCTGTTTGGCAAGCGCACTAAAGGCTCGAGTAGCTTCGCCATTTCGTGGGTTGCGGGCGACTCTCCTGGTAGCTTTTTTAATCTATGTGGGACCTCTTTTCCGTACACTCGAGCGCTATCGCTGGCGTATTCGTAGGCATCGAGAGGTGAAACCGGTCGAGTATAATGGGCCCAGGCAAGTGCCGCGGATCTTATGGCACGAGCGTGCCTTTTATCTCTCCTACTGGAACGAGGAAGGACGGGAGAAAGAGAGTTTGCTCTATTCGGTCATGGATTTTTTACTGCCGCGCAAATATCTCATTGCCGTGGACCAGGGATGGAGTCACTGGGATCTAGAAATTTGCCAAGGTCCGTGGGCCAAAGCGCAGATCCGAGCGGCTACGGAAAATCATGGCAGCGGAAAGCGTCTGTTGAGAGTGCGCTGCGCGCTCCGTATGTCAAGAATCTCTTTTACTTGTCTTTGCCTTTATGCCGTGTTGATGACGGTTGCAGCCTTCCTGTCGATGCCGGAGATCGCCGTAGCAGCTTTGGTCACGGGTTTGATTCATGGGAGCGCGATTTTACACCAAAAATTCCGTCTCGGTCGCGTGCTCTACCATGTCCTAGAAGCTCTAGCGCACAAGCTCGATTTCGTGCCGGTGCAAAAGCCATCGGAAGAAGCGCTGTGAGAACATCCTGCCGATGAGACGTACGGTTCGTTCCTACTTGCGCCCGTATCTTCCAGCATTTGTCTTCGCCCTGGCACAGGTCGCTTTCATTAGCGCGCTCGAGCTCCTCAAGCCTTGGCCGCTGAAGGTTATCATCGACCACGTCTTGACTGAAACGCCCATGCCCTGGGCGTTTGCTGATAGCTGGTCCTCACAAAGCCTTCTCTTATTCGCTTGCGCGGGTCTGGTCGTTGTTTATCTTCTTCTCGGAGGACTGCGTATTCTCAATGATTATACAACGATCAGAATCGGGCAGAAGATGGTCAACGATCTGCGTCGGGATCTTTACAGTCAAATCCAGCGCCTTTCTCTTTCTTTTCATCACCGCCGTCAGGTCGGCGATTTACTCTACCGATTGACATCGGATACCTACGCGATCCAGACGATCACAATGAACGGCCTTTTCCCTGTCTTGTGCTCGCTTACGCTTTTTGTCGGCATGCTCTTAGTGATGATCCGCCTGGATCCACTCCTCACCTTTCTTGCTCTCATAGTGTGTCCGATTTTAGCGGTCCTCGTTAGCATCTCACCTCTGCGTGGCTGGCTCATCGCTTCCGCTACCCACATGCACCAGCAAAAGAGCAGTGTTTTTTCCCTCGTGCAGTGGGCCATTCCGGCTATCCGTGTGATTCAGGCGTTCACGAAAGAAGAAGAGGAACATCGTCGTTTTATGGCGCAAAGTCAAAAAAGCTTGAGCGCTGACCTTCACTTTTATCTGCTACAGAACTTCTATTCGGGAACCGTGAGTTTGGTAATCGCGATTGGCACCGCCGCTGTCATTTGGGTGGGAGCCCGCCACGTCCTCGCTGGTACGCTCACCATCGGGGGACTTGTTGTGTTTACCGCTTATTTGACGTCGCTCTATGGAGCTATAGACTCGATTAGCCAGGCATACGGCGCTATTCAGGGGGCGAAAGTAAGTCTGCAAAGAGTGTTCGAGATCATGGAAGAAGAAAGCGATCTCAAAGAGGGCTCCAGAGTTTTTACCGAGAGCGGAGCCAAGGGAGAAGTAG
>JAHKKJ010000052.1 GCA_020027655.1 Deltaproteobacteria bacterium
GCATCGGAGACCAAGGTGCACTCGCCGCCCGAGCCGCTTAGCACGCCGATGCGCCGGCCGCCGTTGTACCGCTTGACGAAAGTGTCGCAAGAAAAAAGGCTCACGGTGTCGATCAGCTCGTTAAGGCTCCGGACGTGAACGATGCCGCCTTGACGAAATGCGGCGTCAATAACCTCCGCGGTGCCGGCAAGTGAACCGGAATGAGTGGCAGCAGCTCGCTGCGAGACATCGGATCTGCCGCCTTTGAGTATGATCAGAGGCTTGTTGTGCGCCATGGCTTTCCGGGCTACCGCCATAAGCTTCGTCGGTTGTTTGAATCCTTCCACAAAAGCGGCGACGACGCCGGTATTCTCATCCTCGACGAAGTAGTTCAAATACTCCTCCACCGTCACGCCTGCTTGGTTGCCACAGGAAACGATATGGCTGAGACCGACGTGGCGATTGAGCATGAGTGCATTGGCAATGGTTGTGCTTAACCCGCCGCTTTGCGAAACGAGTGCGACCGGTCCGGCAAGGAATCCCTCCGGAATGAGCGAGGCGAACAACGGCGCTCTACCGAATACATTCAACACACCGTAGCAATTCGGACCGCAGATGAGGAAGTCGTGTTCCTTCGAGAGCGCTTCAAGTCTCGCTTGTCGTTGTTTTCCTTCTACACCAATTTCGGCGAAGCCGGCAGAGAAAACGACCCCAGCGCGGACGCCAGCAGCGGCCGCGGATTCCAACAGGTCCGGTACATGACGGTTGGGAACCGCTAAGACGACGCAGTCGGGCGGCTCCGGGATGGAAGCGAGATCCGGATAACAAGGACAATCCATCACCTCGCTATATTTAGGGTTCACAGCGACGATTCGACCAGGATAGTTGAAGTTCCTCAAGTTGCGGATCACCCGGTTGCCCCTCGGCTCTCGGACGACTCCGGCAGCTGGAGCACGTTGCGATGCGCCAATTACGGCGACCGACTTGGGCTCCATGAGAGGAGCGAGGTCGCGCCAAAGAGATGCTTCACTTTGTGCGTGAATTGAGGTCAAGTTGAACTCCGTAGATATTTAGTTTGGAGTGTTGGAGTGCTGGAGTAATGGGTTTGATTCCCACCACTCCATTATTCCATCATTCCATCACTCCAGTCCCCTTTGTTTTTTCGACCTTGGCCCGAAGGGTTCCGGTTGAAAGGGACCGTCCCGGAGTTGCAAGTAGGCCTTGGTGCCTTGATTGAATCGGGCTTCGTCGAGGGGCCGTCTGAATTCTTCACGGAGCATCATATGGGCTGGCACCGACAGTTCAAAATCCAGTGCTAATGCATCACGCAGTCCCATCATCTGCAGCCCCATGGTGGAAATCGCAAGGTTGATCTTCACCGTTTCCGGCGGCACGTGAGCGATGCGTTCGACGATAGAGAAGCACTCTTCTAGAAGCTGATTCGCAGGTACGACTTTGTTGACGAGCCCAATGCGAAGCGCCTCGCCAGCGTCGATGTGATCGCCGGTGATGCCGTAACGTATGGCATTCTTAAATCCCGCCAGCAAGGTCCACATGAAAGTGGTATTGGAACCATGGCGCACTTCGGGTTGGGCAAACACCGCGTCGTCGGCAGCGATCGTAATATGCGTGAACAAAGCCAGCCAGCAGCCTCCGCCCATCGCCCAACCCCTCACCGCGCCGATCACCGGCTTGGTCAGCTCGAAGATATGCAGCAGCTTGGCGTCATCCTTTCGCCAATAGCTGAGCAGGTCAGCGGTGCTCATATCGGTGGGCATGCCCTGAGGCCATTGCATATCTCGACGCCGGCCGCTGGTGGTTCGCTGGTCGAAACCGGAACAGAAACCGCGTCCTGCTCCGGTCAAGACGATGGCTCGAATTTCCGGATCTGCCTCAGCTTCGTCCAGCGCCTGATGCAGCTCCTTGAGCATACTTCGGGTGATCGCGTTGAGCGCTTCGGGACGATTTAACGTAATCAGGACGCCGCGGCGCTGTTTCTCGTAGAGAATCTCTTTGTAATCGGACATGAAAACTCCTGCCGAATTGGAATATGGAATATTGGAATGCTGGGTATTGGAAAATCATTCCATCATTCCATTATTCCACGAGTCCAGTTAGTTATTTGCTTTTCTTTGCCTTCGGTCCGAACGGTTCGGGTTGAAACGGTTTGTCTCGCGCTTCTAAAAACGCTTCTACGCCACCTTTCTTTTTCGCATCTTCCAAGTGTTTGTTGAACTCCTCGCGTTTCGTGAGGCGCGCCATGGCTGCCAGCTCGGCATTAAGCGTCCAGGCCTTTCTGAGACCCATCATTTCCAATCCACTGGTCGCTATGGCGAGATTGATCTTCACCGTTTCAGGCGGTACGTGGGCGATGCGCTCGACGAAGGCGAAACATTCATCTAACAGCTTGTCTTTGGGAACTACCTGGTTAACGAGACCTATCCTCAGCGCTTCCCGCGCGTCCACGTGGTCTCCAGTGAGTGAATAGCGTAAAGCATTCTTGAAACCCGCGAGCATCACCCAAATAAAGTCGGTGTTTGCCCCATGACGGATTTGGGGCTGGCCGAAGACGGCGTCATCCGCTGCAATAGTCACATGGCAGGTGAGAGCCAGCCATGACGCAGCACCGAGGCACCAACCGCTGACGGCTCCAATAATTGGCTTGGGATACTCCCAGCGGTAGAGCTGGCGGCCGAGAATGTCTCTCCGGTCCGCGTCACGGATCCGGTTGTATTCATGCACCAACGAGCTTCCTTCGGGAATGCCGTAAGGCCAAGCGGTAACCGGATCGCCGCCGCTAATATCTTCGCCCACCGAGAAGGTGCCAGCCGCGCCGGTCAGCACGACGGCGCGGATTTCCGGATCGGTCTCGGCTTCCGCTAGCGCGTGATCAAGCTCGCTCCATAGATCTTGGTTCATCGCATTAAGCGCATTGGGTCGGTTGAGCGTAATCAACACGCCGTGACGTTGCTTCTGATACAAAATGGTTTGGTAGTTGGACATATTTGACTCCCATAGTCACTGGAGTAGAGGAGTGTCGGAGTAGTGGGATCGAATCAATATTCCATTATTCCAACATTCCAATTTAGCCTTTTTTTCTCGCTCGTGGTCCGAACGGTTCGGGTTGAAACGGCCCGTCGCGCAGCATCAAATATTTCTTCGTTCCCTCATTAAAACGCGCCTCGTCAAGGGGGCGGCGGAGTTCTTCGCGAAGCATGACATGCGCCGGCGCGGATAGCTGATTGTCCAAGGTTAACGCATCACGTAGGCCCATCATCTGGAGCCCCATAGTGGCGATCTGGAGATTGATCTTCACTGTCTCGGGCGGGATGTGGGCAATGCGCTCGACTATCGAGAAGCATTCATCCAGGAGTTGATCAGCAGGCACGACTTTGACTACGAGGCCGATCCGCAGCGCTTCCTGGGCATCGATGTGATCACCGGTGAGACCGTAGCGGAGCGCGTTTTTGAAACCCCCAAGAAGCGTCCACATGAAACTAGTGTTCGAGCCGTGGCGCACTTCAGGCTGGGCGAACACCGCGTTTTCCGATGCAATGGTGATGTGAGTAAACAGCGCAAACCACGAACCGGCGCCCATGGCCCAGCCGTTGATGGCGCCGATGATGGGCTTGGGAAACTCCCATAGGCGCATGAAATTGCGGCTTTCGGAGCGCCAGGAGTCGATCACTTCCGCAGCGCTCTGTCCTGTCGGAATGCCATACGGCCAGTGTAGGTCACGGCGGCGTCCGCTGGCCGTTTTTCCTTGGTCCATGCCGGCGGAAAAGGCACGTCCGGCGCCCGTGACGACTATGGCGCGGATTTCCGGATCGGCTTCAACTTCATCGAGGGCTGCGTGTAATTCTTTGATCAAATTCCGGCTGATGGCATTCATCGCTTCCGGACGATTGAGGGTGATCAAGACGCCGCCTCGTTGCTTCTCGTAAATTATCTCTTTGTATTCGGCCATAGGCGCTCCTTTTATCGTTGTGATCTAGACCCGTCACGGAGTTTATCCTGAGCGGAGCCGAAGGGCTCAGGGTGACTCACTCAAGGTGTGAGTCAATTTTCGTAAAGTTTCTTTATAAATCCGCTCGCGTCGACTTCGCGAACAATGCTCTCGTCCACAAAGAGCTTTGATCGGCTCCTCTAGCCTTGGGCTCCTCCCCAGCAATGAATTCCAAAGTCGTCTCCACCGCCTTAGGCATGGCGTAGGGAACTTGATTGTAAAATTTCGTTGCCAGTAGATTGTAAGAAGCCTCGAGATATTTGATGTCTTTCTCTTGGGCGGATTGGATACGTAGCTTCTTTTGCAGCACCGCGAGACTTTCTTGCTTGTTCTTTTTGAAATAGGCGAGACCTTCGCAGATTCCTTTCACGAACCGGACGGTTTGGTCGTGCTTTTGGCGGAGAAGGGCTTTTGTCGAATCGACGGAATTCTGTAGATAGTAAATATCCAGATCGACCGGGTCGGCGAGGATGCGGTAGCCACGATCTTCGGCCACGAAGAAAGTAGGAATGGTGAAGACGGCGCCATCGATCCCTCCTTTGTCCAGGCTGGCGAACATGGCCGGCGAGGAGCCAAGTTGAACCATTTGAATGTCTTCGGATCGCATGCCCCACTTTCTAAGAAACAGTTGTAAGACCCAGTGGGAAGCGGAACCGAAACGGGTAATACCCACCTTTTTGCCTTTCAGCTCGGCCGGGGTCTTGATATCGGGCCGAACCATCAGTCTCTGCAGGCCGGTCTTGAGAGGAGAAGCCGCCAGCACCGTGTCCGCTCCTCGCAAAGCTGCGCGGATAACGGCATCGCCGCCGCCCACTGAAAATTGAATTTCGCCAGCGATCAGAGAGCTAACCACCCGCGACGCGCCGCCGCCGATGATGATCACTTCGGCATCGATGCCGTGCTTCTTAAAAAGGCCTTTCTCTTCTGCGACCCAGATGCTGCCCGATGTGGCACTGATAGAACTCAAGCCTACCCTGAGCTTGTCTTGGGCATCGGAAGAGATAGGCAAAAATAGCACGGGCCAGAGGAAAAACACCCAAAAGCTGTGAACAAACAGTGCGCGATTCACACGGACCTCCAAAACGGACCGTTAGCCGGAAGCATCCGCCAAACAGGGCTGCCTAACGTTATGTGAAAGCCAACTTCGGCGTCAAGCGTTTTTCGAAAATTAGAATATGGAGACTGGCCAATAAAAACTTAAAGCGTTTGCAAAGTTTAGTCTAAGTAGGCAAAGGCGCGCACCCAGTTTGTCGGCTTCGCGGTATGGCCCTCACCGGTGACATCTTCAGCGAGAAACACGTCGCCAGGTCCAAAGGTCTTGACCGTTCCATCGCCGATACCGATCTCGACAGAGCCGGACAGGGTGATACACCACTGGCGGCGAGGGGCAGTGTGCCATCCTAATAGATCTTCGCGGTTTTGATCGTTTTTGAAAACTAGCGTCTTCACCGTAAGCGGCGCCAAGAAATGCTTTGAACCTTCCGCCTGATCCAGCGCTTCAAAATGAGACTTACCGTCGTTACCCGTATACAATCTGCAAAACTGCATATCACCTCCAAGATACGGCTTTTTGAGTTCGTGAAAATTTCATTTTATCGCCTTGAATCTCAGCCTGACGTAATCGGCAAACCAGTTATCGGCGTCATCACGCAGACAGGTTGCTAATTCAGTCCTGACTTCTTTCAGAAACCTTGCCCGTTCCGGTTCAGCTACGGCTTGCGTAAAGGGTTGGGCAAAAACCTCTAGCCAACCCAGGATATCGCCAGGGAGTTTTGTCGGTCGAGGAATAAGCTCGATGTAAGTAACGATGAAGCCCGCTTTAGAAAGCAGCTCCGAATATTCTTCCGGGGAAGGGTAGTACCACGGGTCGATGGGAGCAGGGTCGATAGCGTGCCTTCTGAGCGCAACATGAAGAGCGGAACGAATTTTCTCCACGTTACCTTTACCGCCGAACTCGCCGATGAAGCGGCCACCCGCTTTGAGAGAACTTGCCACGCCGGCCACAACTGTCTCCGGCTGTTTCATCCAGTGCAGCGCTGCGTTGGTAAACACGGCATCGAATCGCCGCTGGAAGCAAAGCTGATGGCCGTCCATATGGATAGCGTTAATGCCACGTTTCTTAGCTGCTTGAAGTTGCGGAAAACTCGAATCCACACCAATCACTGCACAACCATGACCAGCGATCTTCTCCGTCAGCGCGCCGTCACCGCAGCCCAAGTCCAAGATCAGTTCCCCAGGCTGCGCGTCCAACAGGTGTAACAGCGGTTGTCCTAGGTCAGAAACAAATCGGGCGTTCTTCGCATAGCTCTCCGGGTTCCAGGCTGTCGATTGGCTCATGGCAGATCACGCTATCATTTCACAGTTATCTTGAAAAACAGTGAATTAACCGGCTTACTAGAACTACGCTTCATGGAGACAAAGAACGTTGATTTGGCATCGTTGAGGATTGACCGCTCTTCGCAGGGTGCGGCTGGGAGGTCGAAAAAGTCGAGGTGGTTACGAAAAATTGCCCTGTGGGCAGTTATCGTTGGTGTGCTGGCCGGCGGCTTTCTATTTCTTAAGGATTTTTTAAACCCACCCATTGAAGTCCAACTTACGACTGCAACCCTGACCTCTCCGGCGCAGGCCAGCGCGGTATTGACTGCAAGTGGCTACGTGGTTGCGCGGCGCAAGGCCGCGGTGGCATCTAAAGGAACGGGAACACTCATTTTCCTGGGCGTCGAAGAAGGGGATAAGGTTAAAAAGGGGCAGGTCATCGCGCGCCTTGACGATTCCGATGTGGCTGCAAGCTTGCAAAGGGCGCAGGAAAATTTGCGCGTCGCCGAGGCGGATCTCAATGACGCGAAACAATCCTTGCAGCGCCAAAGAATTCTCCTGGAACGAGACATGGTTGCTCGAGCAGAATACGACGTCGCTGAAGCGCGCTACAAAAGGGTCGTCGCCGGAATCGATGCCGCCAAGTTCGGCGTTAGAGAAGCTCAAGTTGCCGTGGACAACACGCGCATCGTCGCGCCATTCGACGGCACGGTCTTGAAAAAGAACGCGGATGTCGGAGAGATCGTCGCGCCGCTGGCCGGCGCCGCCAGTTCCAAGGCTGCCGTTGTCACAATCGCAGACATGTCGTCCCTCGAAGTCGAGGCTGACGTTTCCGAAGCCAATATCACGCGTGTCGTTCCCGAGCAGGGCTGCGAAATCCGATTGGACGCGTATCCGGATCGGCGCTATCCTGGCTACGTTACTAAGATCGTGCCCACCGCCGATAGAGCCAAAGCCACCGTGCTGGTGAAGATCAAATTCAAAGATTATGACGATCGCGTTTTACCGGAGATGGGAGCAAAAATAACCTTCTTGGCCCCGGGTTCTGACCAAAGTGCGGTCCAAGCAAACCCCTTGCTGACGGTTCCGGCGGCGGCGGTGGCGAGCCGGAATGGCCGGCCAGTGGTGTTTCAGGTCAAGGATGATCGCGCCGCCGAGATTCCCGTCGTTTTGGGAGCGCGAATAGGAAACCTGGTCGAGATCAAGGAAGGCTTGAAGGAAGGAGATAAAGTGATTGGAAAAATTGATGAAACTCTCCGCGCCGGTTCAAAGGTTTCGATCAAAAATAAATGACTCGCTCTCTTCATGAAACAGGCCTTCATCGAAGTGCAAAACCTTTCCAAGTCTTACCGGCGCGACAGTTTAGAGATACCGGTTCTTAGAAACATCTCGCTGAACGTGGCGGAAGGCGAATTTATCGCCTTCATGGGCCCTTCCGGTTCGGGAAAAACAACGCTGCTTAACCTCATCGCCGGCATCGATAGACCCAGTGAGGGCCGTATTCTGATCGCGGGAGTGGATGTCACCGAACTCACTGAAACCGAGCTGGCTGCATGGCGGTCACGCAATGTCGGTTTCATTTTCCAGTTCTACAATCTGATTCCCGTGCTCACCGCAGTGGAAAACGTCGAGCTCCCGCTCATTCTGACGCCGCTATCGAAAAAAGAGCGGCGCGCTCATGCGGAAATGGCGCTTGAAGTCGTTGGGCTCGCCGAGCGCCTGCACCATTACCCGCGCCAGCTCTCAGGCGGTCAGGAACAGCGAGTCGCCATCGCCCGCGCCATCGCTACCGATCCGGCGATTCTTGTCGCCGACGAGCCTACCGGCGATCTTGATAAGGTTTCGGCCGAGGAAGTGCTCGACCTGATGGAGCAGCTTAATCGCGAGCTCAACAAAACCATTCTCATGGTCACCCACGATCCCCGGGCTGCAGAGCGGGCCCGTTCGGTGCGCCACCTGGAAAAGGGCGAGCTGGCCTAATGGAGCTCATCCGACTCCTTTTGCGCAACACCCTGCGTCACAAGCTGCGCAGCTTGCTCACCGTTTTCGGCATAGGCGTTGCCGTGATGGCGTTTGCCCTGCTGCGAACCGTCGTTACGGCGTGGTACGCGGGGGTGGAGGCGTCCGCGGCGAATCGACTGATTACCCGCCACGCCGTCTCCTTTGTTTTTCCTCTGCCGTTGTCTTACCGTGACCGTATCGCTCAGGTGCCGGGGGTGGAGAAGGTTACTTATGCCACTTGGTTTTCCGGCGTCTACATCGACAAAAGCCAATTCTTTGCACGATTGGCAGTCGATTCAGAAACGTTTTTCGATGTCTATCCGGAGTTTTTAATCGAAAAGGACCAGTTCGAAGTCTTTAAACGTGAACACAACGCCGCCATTATCGGGATTGATATTGCGGAGAGATACAACCTCAAACTCGGCGATATCATGCCCATCGACGGTGATGTTTACCCAGGCCGGTGGGAGTTTCTCGTCCGAGGAATTTATCAGCCGAGAGACCAAAGCACCGATCCGGCTAGCATGATGTTTCACTACAAGTATGTCGACGAGCGCGTCCGCCAGGAGGCGCCTCACCGGGCGGGCGACATCGGCTGGTACATCGTGCGCATCACTAACCCGGATGATTCGGCGTCGGTGTCCGAAGCCATCGACCATCTATTTGCAAATTCCCGGGCCGAGACCAAAACCGAGACGGAGAGAGCTTTTCAACAGAGTTTTCTATCCGCCGCCAGCGCAATCATCACGGCGATGAATATCATGTCCTTCGTGATCATTGGAATAATTCTCTTGGTACTGGGCAACACCATGATCATGTCTGTGCGCGAGAGAACTCACGAGTACGCGGTACTCAAGGCCCTTGGCTTTTCAGGCCCGAGCCTGTTCTTTCTAATCGCCGGCGAGTCAATGATTCTCGCCGTGCTCGGGAGCGCCTTCGGTTTGTTAGTGACCTTGCCCGCGGTCGAGGGTTTTCAAAAATCGCTTCCAAAAGGCTGGTTTCCTGTTTTCTACATTAAACCAGAGACCATTCTATTCGCGTGCATAGCCGGTTTCCTGGTGGGCTTCATCGCTTCGATCATTCCCACTCGGCGAATTCTGACGACGCGGATTGTCGAAGGCTTGAGGCACGTCGGGTAAGGTTTAAATGCAGATTCCACTGAAATACATCTTACGTAGCTCCTCGTCGCGTCGTCTAACAACAGTCTTTACGATCCTTGGGATCGCGCTCGTGGTGTTTGTTTTCACCGCCGTCCTGATGATGGCCAATGGTGTGCAACAAACATTGAAATCGACGGGTTCCGACGACAACGTCACCGTGGTGCGCAAGGCGGCGGCCAGCGAAATCATGAGCATCATCGATCGGGAAGCGGCCGGCATCGTCACTAACATGCCGCAGGTCGCCCGCTCCGCGGAGGGACGGCCCATCAGTTCCAAGGAAGTCGTGGTCATCATAAACCTAGCGAAAATCGGATCGGACGGGATCAGCAACGTTACCGTACGTGGCGTCGAGGAAGCCGCGCTTCAGCTGAGGCCGCAGGTTCGAATCGTCGCAGGGCGAATGTTCAAATGGGGCGCGCGAGAAATTATCGCCGGCGCCGGTATCACGAATCGCTTCGTTGGCGCCCAGATTGGTCAACAGATCAAATTTGGCGGCGATTTATGGACGGTGGTCGGTATCTTCGAGTCCGACGGCAGCGGCTTTGACTCCGAGGCCTGGGGCGACCTCAACCAGATCGCCGATGCCTTCAGACGGTCGTCCTTCTCTACGGTCACATTCAGGCTTAAAAACCCGGATGATCTATCGGATCTCGTGACCGCTTTCGATGGCGATAACCGCCTGCAGTATTTCGTGCCCAAAAGAGAGAAGAAGTTTTTTGAGGAGCAGTCCGAGATGATGGCTACGTTCATTCGGATTCTAGGTCTCTTCATCACGATCATCTTCAGCACAGGGGCGACCATCGGCGCGATGATCACCATGTATGGAGCCGTTGCCAATCGCACGGTTGAGATTGGCACGCTCCGAGCGCTCGGCTTTTACCGGCGGAGCATTCTCATAGCGTTTTTAGGCGAATCGTTTGTTTTGTCTTTATCCGGAGGACTACTCGGCTTGACACTCGCCTCGCTGCTCCAGTTCTTTACGATTTCGACTTTGAACTTAGGCTCTTTCTCCGAGCTGGCATTTTCCTTCGCTCTTTCCCCGTCCATCATCGCAACATCACTGGGATTTTCCTTGCTTATGGGACTCATCGGCGGTTTTTTGCCGGCGGTCCGAGCAGCGCGCTTGGACATCATTCAGGCGTTGAGAGCGGTGTAGCAGTGCTGAAAAAGCCTCATATTCTTTGTTGCGCTCAATCGCTTCTCTCCAGCATCTAAGAATCTAGCTATGTATCCAGGCAAAGATAAAACTGCTAGACGTCGCTGCCCATGGGTTGATCTGACCAAATTGGATTATGTTGAGTACCACGATAAAGAATGGGGTGTGCCTGTCCATGACGATCGGACTATCTTCGAATTTCTAACACTGGAGGGAGCTCAGGCGGGGTTGAGCTGGTATACAGTTCTGCGCAAGCGGAAGGCGTATCGAGACGCGTTTGCCCAGTTCGATCTGGAGAAGGTGGCCCGATACGGCAAGAAAGAACTAAAGTCCTTGCTGAACAATCCTGGCATCATCCGTAACCAGCAAAAAATCGTCGCGGCTATCCACAACGCGCAACGGTTCTTGGAAGTTCAAGCAGAGTTTGGCAGCTTCGACCGATACATCTGGCGCTTCGTCAACGGAAAGCCAATCGTGCATAAATTAAGACGACTGAAAGATTACCAGGCGACCAGCGCCGAGTCGGATGCACTGAGCAAAGACCTGAAGCAGCGCGGTTTCAAATTTGTCGGCTCGACGATCTGCTACGCGCACATGCAAGCCACCGGGATGATCAACGATCATGTCGTCGATTGTTTTCGGCGCCGCGAAATTATCAACGGCAAATAATTCACGACCAAATATGACATGCCAGAAAAGTTAGACTCATACTTTGACATACCCGATTCGGGACTCATGGCTGCTCGATTAAGTTGCCAGTCTTTTCGCTAGTGCTAGTTCAGATCACTGGGCTCAAAAGGCAGCTGAACATCTCCACACACTGAAGCCTGAGCCCAGGTTGGCACTCTCAAAGCTGACCCGCTAGCGAAGCGCCTTTCTGATTCGAGCAACGAGATC